>CAMVAG010000029.1 GCA_947165405.1 uncultured Selenomonadales bacterium | reverse complement strand
ATTATTTCGCAGTTGGCAAGCGGAAATTACGACACGGCGTTTAAAAATTTTTCCAATGTCCTCGAAGGCGTTGCGCTTAAGAAAATTCCTGCCGTTGCCGATTGCAAAAACAAAATGCTCGCCGCCGGTGCGAAAGTCGCTTTGATGAGCGGCAGCGGTCCGACGGTTTTTGCATTGACCGACGACGACCGTACAGCAAAAAAAATCGCCGCAAGTATCGAAGACGCACAAATTTTTATCACGAAGATTTTTTAAGTAAGGATGAATGATCATGAGCAACAAACTGGCACCGATAACGATAGACAGCTACCGCCCTCTGCGCGAGACGGTTTGCGAAGTCCTGCGCGATGCAATTCGGCGCGGGATTTTGGAGCCGGGCGAAAGGCTCATGGAAGTTCAACTTGCCGAAGAACTTGGGATAAGTCGCACGCCCGTAAGAGAGGCAATTCGCAAGCTCGAACAGGAAGGTTTCGTTATCATGATGCCGCGCAGAGGAACTTACGTTTCAAGCGTTTCCGTTCACGACGTGAAAGAAATTTTTGAGATACGCACGGCACTCGAATCACTTTCGACAAGCTTGGCAACAATGCGCATTGAGCCGGAAGAATTGGAAAAACTTCGCGCACTGCTCACCGAAATAGAAGGGCATATCGAACGCAAGGACATTGATAAAATCGTTGCAACGGATATTGCTTTTCACGGGCTGCTTTATCAAGTCAGTCGCAACGAACGGCTCGTGACGATAATCAGCAACTTGAAAGAACAACTCGCCCGTTTCCGCACGCTGTCAATGTCATATCCGGGACGCTTGCAAGAGACATTGGAAGAACATCGCGCAATGGTCGAGGCAATAGCGGCAGGCGACGTGGACGCAGCTCGTGACGCCGCAGAACGCCACATGGAACAAGCAGAAGAAACTTTGCTTAAAGCCATGCGGAGGAAAGTGGTCAGTGATCATTGACCACTCAAAAAAGGAGGTAAGTTTATGAGCTTGGAAACACTGATATTGGCTGCAGGCAAAGGCACGCGCATGAAAAGCAAATTGCCAAAAGTCCTGCATAAAGTCGGTGGAAAGCCAATGATTCAACACGTCATTGACGCGGCAAGAGGTGCAGGCTCGTCGCGTGAAGTCGTGGTAATCGGTTCGGGCGCAGAACTGGTTAAGAAAATAATTCAAAACGTAGAATTCGTCTTGCAAGAGGAACAACTCGGCACAGGTCATGCGGTTCTTTCAGCCAAAGAAAAATTTACCGATTCGGAAGGAACGATTTTAATTCTTTGCGGAGACACGCCGCTTTTGACAAGCAATCTGTTGAAAAAATTCACTGTCGCTCACGACGCCTCAAATTGCGCGGCGACAGTCTTAACTGCCAAAATGCCCGACGCCACAGGTTACGGACGAATCATCCGCGACACCGACGGCACCTTTAAAAAAATCGTCGAAGAAAAAGATGCAAACGAATTTGAGAAAAAAATTCAAGAGGTCAACGCGGGTTGCTATTGCTTCGACGCGAAAAAACTTTTCGGCGCATTGGAAAAAGTCAAAAACGACAATGCTCAAGGCGAATACTACTTGCCCGACGTGTTGACGATTCTGCTTGACGCGGGAGAAAAAATCGGAGCGTTCAGAGCCGATTACGCCGATGAGACACTCGGAATAAATTCGCGGATTCAGCTCGCCGCCGCCGACAGAGTTTTCCGCATGAAAAAAAATAATGAGCTCATGGACGAAGGCGTCACCATTGTCGACCCGAACACGACTTTTATCGATGTTGATGTTGAAATCGGGCAAGACACGATTATTTATCCGAACACCTACATTGAGGGCAACACAACGATTGGCGAGGATTGCGCAATCGGTCCGAATATACGCTTCGTGAACATGAAGGTCGGCAGCAAAGTTACGGCGCATTTCAGCTACTGCCACGAGGCGGAAATTTGCGACGGCGTCACGCTTGGCCCGTATGTCCATCTTCGCCCCGGCACGACAATCGGCGAAAACGTCAAGATTGGAAATTTCGTCGAAGTCAAAAACTCAAGCATCGG
The DNA here is from genome assembly GCA_947165405.1 of uncultured Selenomonadales bacterium. Classification (GTDB taxonomy): domain Bacteria; phylum Bacillota; class Negativicutes; order Selenomonadales; family Selenomonadaceae; genus Quinella. The sequence goes on along the minus strand of CAMVAG010000029.1, from coordinate 12,319 downwards.
CGAAGGCTCCAAACTTCCGCACCTGCAATATATCGGCGATACGGATATGGGCAGCGGCGTCAATGTCGGTTGCGGTACCGTCACTTGCAACTACGACGGCAAAAGTAAATACCGCACGACGATTGGTGACAATGCCTTTATCGGTTGCAATACGAATCTTGTTGCGCCGGTCAATGTTGAGGACGGCGCGTATATTGCCGCCGGTTCGACGATAACCAAAGACGTGCCGAAGGATAATCTTGCAATCGCTCGCGCCCGCCAAACAAATATCGAAGTCTGGAACGACAAGCGGAAATAATTTTAAGGAGGAAATTTTTCTATGAACATTGTAATCTGGGTTCAATACGATACTGTCGCCACGCAAGACAAGCCCAAAGGTAAGAGCCTGTTGGGAGCCGCCTTTACCGCGCTCGACAAGCCCAAAGGCAGCGTCAATATTGTCGGTGTCGTCGAATCGGTTCCCATGCCTATTAACAAACTCAACACAATCGACAAGCGCGAACTTGCCAATTTCGATTATGATTTGGTTCTCGTGACGGGGCATGATGTCAACCTCGCGCCGATTTTGGCTGAGGCGGAGGCACTCGGCTTGGACACAGATAAATTTGTCCTCGACCGCACAGTTTTAATTCCGGGCTTTACGCTTGAAAAATATAAAGAGCTTCGGCATTCGGGCTTGTCGATTTTGTCAATGGGTTGGTGGGCAGGCATTGCCTATCACAGACTCGGCTTGCCCGAACTTTCCCCGACAATTGGCATGTACACTTCCGAAGAACACTTCATGAATTTCTTGCCGGAAGCGCGTTGGCATATCAAAAAGGATTTGCACTTCGAGCGCACGGAATACAATCACGACTTGGGCATAAACTATCCGATTTTCTGGCTTGACGGCACGCGCTGGTTCATGAACGGTTTCGACAACGACGCCGACGCTTTGGAGGCTTGGAACGAGCGCAAGGAAAAAATTAATTGGTCGAATGTCCTCGTGACAATGCACACCACAAGCCCCGCCGTCTTGGAGCGTTTCGACTGCCTGCCCTATCCGAAGAAAGCTTGCTTTGTTCCCTTCGAGACGGAGCTTGAATCGGGCTTTTACATTGACCCGAAACTTTGCGGCGGCAATCTCTTGCAGGCGGCGGAAGGCATTGCCACCGGCGAAGTCGCTGCCTATGACGTTTGGGACTTGTTGCTTTACGGCAAAAAAAGCAATTCGTAATGTGAAATGCGTAATGCGTAATGAATTCGATTTTAATTGCGCATTACGCATTACGAATTACGCATTAAATTTTAGGGGAGCTGTTCAAAGTGAGCATTAGCACCGACATGATTAGTAAACTTTGTTTGATGACGGGAAACGCCAATCCCGAACTGGCACAAAAAATCGCCGACCACTTGGGCGTAAAAATTTTCGACACCTTCGTAGGACGCTTCAACAACGGCGAATCGCAAGTCATGATTAAGGACAGCATTCGCGGCAAAGATATTTTTATCGTTCAGCCGACCTCGCAACCCGTCAACGATAATTTGATGGACTTGCTGATTATGGCTGATGCCTGCAAGCGGGCTTCGGCGCACTCAATCACGGCGATTGTGCCTTACTACGCTTATGCCCGTCAAGACAGAAAAACTCGCGGGCGTGAACCGATTTCCGCAAAGCTCGTTGCAAACCTCATGGTCGCGGCGGGCATGAATCGCGTTTTGACTGTCGACTTGCACGCGGGACAAATTCAAGGCTTCTTCGATATTCCCGTTGACCACCTCAAAGCGGCTCCCGTCCTCGCCGATTACTTCCGCAAACAAAATTTCGGTGACGATTTGGTTGTCGTTTCGCCCGACTTGGGCGGCGTCACTCGTGCCAGAGAACTTGCCGATTATCTCAAAGCTCCCATTGCAATTATTGAGAAGCGGCGTCCGCGTCCCGGCGAGGCTGAAGTCATGAGCATTATCGGCGACGTTAAAGACAAAGTTGCGCTCATGGTTGACGACATTGTCGACACGGCGGGCAGTCTTTGCGAAGGCGCGAAGGCTCTCAAGAAACTCGGCGCAAAGAAAGTTATCGCCGCGTGCACTCATGCCGTCTTAAGCAAAAATGCCGTCGAGAAAATCGACAACTCCGTTATGGAACAGCTCGTAATTACCGATACGATACCCTTGCCGCCCGAAAAGCAATCGCCAAAAATCACGGTGCTAAGCATGGCGCAAGCTATCGGCGACGTTATCTTGAACATTCAATCGCACCGCTCGGTCAGTGTGCTCTTTAAATAATCGACAGAAAAATTTTTCGGCGGTGAGTGTTCGCCGCCGGTTTTTATTTGACGGGAGGAGTTTTTATGCCGTCACCTCAACCCAACGTAAGAAGTCAAGCTCGCGAACGCCCGACTTACGAAGAAATGCTTTGGGAACAATTACAGGATACAAAAAACGAAGTCAGAGAAACGCGCAAGGAACTCAATCAGCGCATGGACAGGCTTGAACGGAGAATGGACAGAATCGAAAATCGCTTAGATGAACAAGACAAAAAAATAGACAGGCTCGCCGATAAAATTGATGATTTGCATAAAGAAATAAAATCTTCGACGGGGCACATTTCCATCGCAAATATTTCTACGGTAGGCATTGCGCTCGGCGTACTTTATTCTATACTCAAGTGACAGGGAGGAAAATTTTTTATGTCTGTTGAAAAGTTGCAGTTCCAAGCAGAAACAAAACGGCTGCTTGATTTGGTTGTGAATTCGATTTACACGAACAAGGAAATTTTTTTGCGCGAACTCATTTCAAATGCAAGCGACGCCCTCGACAAATTGCGCATTGAATCCTTGACGAACAAAGACCTCGCAGCCGACGAAGAGCCCGAAATTTTTATCGTGCCCGACGCCGCGACCAAGACCGTTACGATTTCGGATAACGGCATCGGCATGACACGCGAAGAAGTCATTTCCAACATCGGAACAATCGCCAAGAGCGGCACCAAAGATTTTCTTGACAAGATTCGCGAGGCAAGCGGCTCGGCGGCTCAAGAACTTATCGGGCAATTCGGCGTGGGCTTTTATTCCGCGTTCATTGTCGCCGAAAAAGTCGAAATGATAACGCGCAAGACCGGCACTGCTCAAGGCGTCAAGTGGACATCAAGCGGCGCGGGCGAATACGAAATCGAATACTGCGACAAACAGTCACACGGCACGATAATCGTTCTTCATCTCAAGCCCGAATTTTGCGGCGACGACGAATATAATTTCACCGACGCTTACGAAATCGAGCGGCTTGTCAAAAAATATTCCGACTTCGTGCGCTATCCGATTAAAATTAATTTCGAGGTCAAGGGCAAGGAAGAAGACGAGCCGGCGGTTGAAGTTCGCACGGTCAATTCAATGAAACCTCTTTGGACGCGCAACAAGTCCGAAATCACGCGTGAAGAGTACGACGAATTTTTCAAGCAGCAACTTCACGAGTGGGAGGCTCCGCTGGAAATTTTCCATGTCAAGGCGGAAGGCACCGTCGAATACACCGCGCTGCTTTGCATTCCCAAGCACGCCGCGCACAATCTTTATTACTCCGATTATGAGGCGGGCTTGCAGCTTTATTCGCGGCATGTCTTCATCATGGATAAGTGCAAAGATTTTCTGCCGGAGTATCTGCGTTTCGCGAAAGGCTTGGTTGATTCGCCCGACTTGCCGCTGAATATTTCCCGCGAGATTCTTCAGCAGAGCTACGAGGTCAAAGTTATCGGCAAGGCTTTGGAAAAAAATATTCAGAGACAACTGGGCAAGCTGCTCAAAGACGACCGCGACAAGTATGAGGAATTTTGGCGCGAGTTCGGCAAGTCAATCAAGCTCGGCGTCTACAACGGCATGTTTGACACGAAACTCAAAGACAGCTTGAAAGATTTGCTCCTCTTCCAAACTTCGCACGAAGGAAAATTTTCTACGCTTGCCGAGTACGTCGAACGCATGCCCGACTCCCAGAAAAAAATTTATGTGGCACCGGGCAAGGATGCGACCGCGATTGAGCACTTGCCGCAAATGGAAATCCTTCGCGAGCGCGGGCTTGAAGTGATTTACTTGACCGACCCCGTCGACGAATTTACGATTCAAGTGCTCAAGTCTTACGCCGAAAAAGAATTCCAATCGATAACCCGCGAGGAGTTCGAGCTTGACGACGCCGAGTCTCAAAAAGTCAAAGCGGAAGTCGAGGAAATTGCCAAGAGCCGCGAGGATTTACTCAAGGACATTAAAGAGGCAATCGGTGAACCCGTCAAAGAAGTTCGTTTGACTTCGCAGCTGAAATCGGGCGCGGTGTGTTTGGTCACGGGCGGAGGCGGTCCTTCGCTGTCAATGGAAAAAACTTTCGTGGCAATGAACAACCCGCTGTTTAAGGCGATGCAAATTTTGGAGCTCAATCCGAATCACGCGGTGTTCAAAAAGTTAGAGGCACTTCACGCGCAAGGCAAAGACTCTCAAGCTTTCAAAGACCTCTGCACGACGCTTTACTCTTTGGCACTTTTGATTGAAGGCGTTATGCCTCAAAACCCCGCCGAACTTGCCAACAAAGTCACCGACCTCTTGACGAGATGATAATTTGCAATTCGCGAATAAATCGTTTACAATCCCTCTTCAAACGGAGGGATTTTTTTTGGGAGTGATTGTATGGCAAAAACTTTTAACGCAAAGATTTTATCGAACGAGGCGGTTGCCGAAAAAATTTTCCGCTTGATTGTCGACGCGCTCGAACTTGCCGAAAGTGCGCGGGCAGGTCAATTCGTTCAAGTAAAAATTTCTGACGAGTTCACATTGCGCAGACCGCTGGGGATTGCAAGTGCTTCGGGCGGTCGCGTGAAAATTTTTTATCGTGCAGTCGGGCGCGGCACCGAAACTTTATCGGCGAAGAAGGCGGGCGAATTTTTAAATATTCTCGGCGCGCTCGGCAACGGTTACACTCCTCGCGACGGAAAAATTTTATTGGTCGGCGGCGGCATGGGCTTGGCTCCTATGCTCTGCGCGGCGGAAAAATTTTCTGCGGATGTTTTAATCGGCGGTAGAACCAAAGCCGAAGTTACTTTTTGGCAAGAAGAATTTCGTCCGCATGTCGAAAAAATTTTTGTCACGACGGACGACGGCTCCTACGCCAAAAAAGGTTTCGTGATTGATTTGTTGCCCGAAGTTTTGTCGGCGGAAAATTATTCGGCGATTTACACTTGCGGTCCCGAAATCATGATGCGCGGCGTCGCCAAATTTGCGGCGGAAAAAAATTTACCCTGCGAAGTCTCCTTCGAAAAGCGGATGGCTTGCGGGCTCGGTGCGTGTTTGAGTTGTTCGATTGATACGGTCGACGGCAGGAAGAAAGTTTGCAAGGACGGCCCCATCTTCGACGCAAAAGAGGTCTTCGAATTTGAATCCGATAATCAAAAAAATTGAAGTAAAAACCGTCGTGACGAAATCCAATTTGCCCGTGAGCGATTATTCCGTAAATCCTTATGTCGGTTGCACGCACGCCTGTAAATATTGCTACGCCTGCTTCATGAAAAAATTCAGCGGGCACGAAGAGGAATGGGGCACTTTCCTCGACGTGAAGTTTTGGAACAAAATAAAAAATCCTCAACGCTACGCCGGCAAAAGTTTTTTTATGAGCTCCGTGACCGACCCTTACAATCCGCAGGAAGAAATTTACAAACGCACCCGCGAATTCCTCGAAACTTTTCAAGGCGTCGATATAAATTTGAGTTTGCAGACGAAATCGGATTTGATTCTGCGCGACCTCGATTTGATTAAAACTTTCAAAAATGTTCGCGTGGGTTTCAGCATAAACACTCTCGACAAAAATTTTAAAGACGACATGGACAACGCCGTTTCGATTGAACGTCGGCTTGCGGCGATGAAAATTTTGCACGAGGCGGGAATAAGGACGACGTGTTTTATTTCGCCGATTTTTCCCGGCATAACCGATTGTGTTGCGATAATCGACGCGGCAAAAAATTTTTGCAATCTCGTTTGGCTTGAGAACTTAAACTTGCGTGGGAACTTCAAGCCGAAAATTCTTTCATACGTCAAAGAAAAATATCCGAAACTTTTTCCGCTCTACAACGAAATTTATCACAAAAAAAATTTGCGCTACTGGTTTGAGCTGCACAAGATTATTGAAGACTATGCCGCGAAAAATAATTTGGAATACGTGCGCAACCGCGACGACCTGCAAAGAGACTTCGACGCGCCGCCCGTGATTGTGAATTTCTTTTTTCATGAGCAGATTAAAAAAGTCAGATGATTTCAGGAGGTGAGGCGTTTGAATAATTTTTCTTTCCTCAACGACAAGCCCGAATACCGAAATTTTTCCAAAGACTGTATCGACGCTGAGGCGGCGTTCAAAAATTCTTACGACTCTTGCGTCAAGTTGGTCAGGACGGCTCTCGACGCGGCGATTAAATGGGTTTACGTGACCGAAAAAAAAATCCCGCCCGGCAATTTATTTGAGCTGATTGAGCAGGCGGGCTTCGATAAAGATTTGGCGGATAAGCTCCACTACTGTCGCAAGGCGGGCAACGCGGCGATTCACAATGAAAAAGAATTTTCGGCGGACGATGCTCGGCAATGCTTGAAAAATCTTTTTGACTTTGTGCAGTGGATTGACGCCCGCTACGGAAAAAATTTTTCGCCGCGAACTTTCAACACTGCAGAAAATATTTTGCAAACGGAATTGTGCGGCATGAAACTCAACACGCCGATATTTGCCGCGTCGGGGACGTTCGGTTTCGGCGAGGAGTTTGAAAGCTTCGTCGACCTCAAACGACTCGGCGGCGTCATGGTCAAGTGTATCACACTCAAGCCGCGCAGAGGCAATGACGGCGTGCGAATCACGGAGACGCCTTCGGGCATGTTGAATTGTATCGGCTTGGAAAATCCCGGCGTCGAAGTTTTCCTGTCGAAGATTCTTCCGCGCATAAAAAATAAAATGAACGTCGTAGTGAACGTGAGCGGCTCAAGCGTCGAAGATTATGCAAGGCTTGCAAAACTTCTTGACGTTGACGGAGTCGCGGCGATTGAACTCAACATAAGTTGCCCGAACGTCAAAGACGGCGGAATAATTTTCGGCACCGACGAACGGCAAGCGGCCAAAGTCACAAGCGCGGCGAAAAAATCTACACGCAAGCCCGTTATCGTCAAGCTAAGCCCGAACGTCACGGACATCACGAAAATTGCGCGGGCAGTCGAGGCGGCGGGTGCCGATTGCCTTTCGCTGATAAACACGCTCATGGGCATGGAAATAAATATTCACACTTGGCGACCGACGCTCGGAAATATCACGGGCGGACTTTCGGGCGGCGCAATAAAACCGATTGCCGTGAGGATGGTTTGGCAAGTTTCTCAATCGGTCAAAGTTCCGATAATCGGCATGGGTGGAATTCGTTCGGCTTCCGACGCGGCAGAATTTTTCTTGGCGGGAGCCTCTGCCGTCGCGATCGGAACTGCAAATTTCGCCGAGCCCTCAATCACAATGAAAATCGCTGACGACTTGGAAAAATATTTGCGCAGTTGCGGCTTGAAAAATATTAAAGAACTTATCGGCAAGCTCAAAGCATAAAAAATTATCCCCGACAAGTGAGCGGGGATTTTTTATCAACCTTTAAAGCAACGCTGTGGAAATCCGCAATAAAGCCCCTGACCACTTTTCACTGACCACTGACCACAATTTTTTGTTGCGGGAGTTAATCTGAATATTGACTGAAAGTTAATGATTTGTTACAATCAATCAAAGAAATGCACTCGTCAGATTCATGAAGAGGTGAACTATCTTGGCGAAGGTATATCAAGCAACAAACGTGGGCAAAGTTCGTTATAACAACGAGGATTCGTTGGCAGTGATAGAACCTGAAACATACGTGGTGGCGGACGGAATGGGCGGAGCTCAAGCGGGCGAAGTGGCAAGCCGAATGTTGGTTGAGACCGTGAAAAATTTTTTGTTGAAGACGCCGCGCCCTTGGCATGAAAAAATTTTGGCGCAGGCGATTCTCTTGGCGAACGACAAAATTTTAAACACGGCTCGGCGGCACGGGGAATATCACGGCATGGGCACGACTGCAACGGTTTTATCACTCAACGGCAGGCAAGCTTACTTCGCGCACGTCGGCGACAGTCGGATTTATCTTCTGCGCGGAAATTCTTTCAAGCAGATGACCGAAGACCATTCCTATGTTGAGACTTTGGTGAGGCGCGGCGAACTTACGGCGGAGGAAGCGCGCATTCACCCGATGAAAAATGTTTTGACGCAAGCGGTCGGCGCGGTTACCAATCTTCAAATCGACACGGCGAATTTCCAAGCAGAGCCCGGCGATTTATTTTTGCTTTGCTCGGACGGACTTACAAACATGGTCGACGACGCAAGCATTGCAAAAATTTTGAAGACAGCCGCCAACCCTGCCGAAGCACTTATTGAAGCCGCATTGAACGCCGGCGGCAAGGATAATATTTCTGTTATTGTCGCAGGAGTTGATTAAAATGGTTCGCGAAATTTTTTACTGCGTATTGAATTTTTATCATGCAATGCGCGGCACGATTGACTTTGCCTGTCGCATTGCGCACGACGCATTGACCTAAGGAGCCGGAAAAATGATTCAGCGAGTTTTGAGCGGGCGATATGAGCTCGAAGAGAAAATCGGCAGCGGCGGCATGGCTGAAGTCTACAGAGCCCACGACCGACTTCTTGCCCGACCCGTCGCTATAAAAATTCTTCACGAGGCTTATCGTTCGGACGTGGAGTTTATTGAGCGTTTTCACCGCGAGGCAAAATCGGCGGCGCGTTTGTCTCATCCTAATATCGTCAGCATTTACGACGTGGGCGTCGCGGGCAACGACCACTATATCGTTATGGAATATGTTCAAAGCAACACGCTCAAGAAAAAAATTCAAGACGAGGGGCCGCTTGATATTTTGACGGCGGTTTCAATCGCCAAAGACATTGCAAACGGACTCACGCACGCTCACGCAAACAACATTGTTCACTGCGACATCAAGCCGCACAATATTTTAATGACGGACGACGGGCGCGCCAAAATTACCGATTTCGGGATAGCCCGCGCCGTTACGGAATCGACGCTGACTTATGGCGGAAGCGTTATCGGCTCCGTGCATTATTTTTCTCCCGAACAGGCTCGCGGCGGTTCGATAACTCCGAAATCCGATGTGTATTCTTTGGGGATTGTGCTTTACGAAATGTTGACGAATCGCTTGCCGTTCACGGGCGACAATCCCGTTGCAATAGCCATGAAACATATCGAGGAAGAGCCGATTTCTCCCAGCCGCTATCGCCCGCAAATTCCGCCGATGCTTGAGGCAATTATCTGCCGAGCCATGAGCAAAAGCCCCGAAATTCGCCCGTCAAGTTTCGAACTTGTCCAAGAACTTTCAAACGTCGAGGCGGCATTGAGCGTGACGGTAAAGAACGACCCGGACGCCACACGAGTTTTGCCGCGAACGGAAATTCCTCCGCGACGCACGACCCGTCAAGGTTTGGGCGCGCAAGTGACTCAAGAAGAAAATCCTCCGCAAGAAGAGCCTGCCGAATCAAAACCTTTTTACAAATCGAAATTATTCATAATGATGATGGCTTTGGTTTTGATGTTGGGCTTCGGCGTCGGGATATTCGGTGCCTTCGGAAAAGTTTGGACTAAGGAAGAAACCGTGATCGTCCCCGAAGTCAAAGGCAAGCAGTTGGCATTGGCGAGGCAGATTTTGGAAGACAACAAGCTGCGCGTCAACGTTGCCGAAACTTACGACGCAACCGTTCCCGCCGGTCAAGTCGTCTCTCAAGACCCCGATGTCGGCAAGACGGTCAAGAGCGACCGCCTCGTCACGATTTACGTCAGCAAGGGCGGCGAATCAATCGACATGCCCGACCTCGCAGGCTTGACAAAATCTGCGGCGATTGAACGACTTCAAAAGCTCGGCTTGAATTTGGGCAGCGTCTACGAAAAAGAATCTTCCTCCGAACCCGGCACCGTTTTATCTCATGACCCGACGACCGGCACGAAAATTAATCGCGGGCAAGTCGTCGATTTGATTGTTTCACGCGGTGAACCCGAAAAGAAAGTTGAGGAAGTCAAGGTCACGAAAAAAGTTACGCACGTCCCGAACGTCGAGAACGCAAGCTTGAGTATCGCCGAAGAAGGAATCGAAGGGCGCGGACTGCACGTCGGAGCAATCACTTATCAAGACAGCAACCAAGCGGAGGGCACGGTCGTTGCGCAATATCCTTCGCCCGATTCCGAAGTTGAGCTTGGATCGAGTGTCGATTTGGTTGTTGCACGCCGCCCCGAACCCGAAAATGTTCGCGAGCCGGAAAATGTTCGTGAGCCGGAGCCGCAATCAAATGAATTCCCCGATATTCCGACTCAAAATGATGTGCCGAGCCGTGAAGGCGAACAAGCTAAGGAGCGATGATATGAGGGAAATCGGACGCGTGATAAAATTTTACAACAGCTTTTTCTTCGTGAAGGTCGGCGGCGAACTTATCCCTTGCAAGTTGCGCGGGTTGCTCAAGCGAGACAAAAAAATCGGCAGTGCGGTCTGCGTCGGAGACTTCGTGGAAATTTCAAGGCTTAAAGATAAAAGCGGCGTGATTGAAAGTGTTCAGTCGCGCCGTAATCTTTTAATCCGCCCGCTCGTTGCCAATGTCGACCGCGTAATTTTGACTTTTGCCGTCGACGCCCCGAAACTTCATCCGCTCTTGCTGAATCGATTTTTGGTCTTGGCGGAAAAATCTTCGCTCGACGAAATAATTATCTGCTTGAACAAAATCGACTTGGCGGCGGAGAAAAATTTTTTGGCGGAATATGAATCGCTGTATAAAATTTTGAGAGTGTCGGCTTTGACGGGCGAAGGCATCGACGAACTGAAAAAAATTTTGTCGGAAGGCGTGACGGTCTTCGCGGGTGCCAGCGGCGTCGGAAAATCCTCGTTGCTTAATGCCGTCGATAAAAATCTCAAGTTGAAAGTCGGCTCTGTCAGCGAAAAAATTCTTCGCGGCAAGCACACGACCCGAATATCCGAACTGATTGAATTCGGCGGAGGTTTTCTGGTCGATACGCCCGGTTTCAGCGCGATTGACTTGGCGGAGGCAGGGCTTGACAAAAAAAATCTTTGGCATTGCTTCAAAGAGTTTGCGCCCTTCGCGACCGCTTGCAAATTTTTAAACGGTTGCAGTCACAGCCACGAGCCCGATTGCGGCGTCAAAGCTGCCGTCGAACGCGGAGAAATTTTGCGCGAACGTTACGAATCATATTTGACTTTGCTTGCCGAAGTCAGCGATAAATAATTTCCACGCCGAACCAACGCGCCGCCTCGTCCCACTTGTAGCGAAGCTCGCAAAAATTTTCTTGCTGCCATTTCTTGTAAACAAAAATTATCGTGTCACCTTCGGCGTAAAAATTTTCAAGGTAATGTTCCGGCGGAATTTGTTTGCGCATGTCCAATGTGTCGAAAAATTTTATCCACTTGCCGTCGCGGGAGCCGATAACTTTCATGGAATTGCCGCCGCCCGTTTCCGTCGCCAACAAATAAAATTCGCGCCCATCGTCGCCGCTCAAGCGATAAATTTTCGTCAAGCCCTCGAACACGTAGACGGGCACCGCGTTTTCAAAATCGCTGCTGCCGAATCGACTTGCCGAAGACTCAATCTCCTCGAAAGTTTTGCCGTGCGCTTGAATGTCTTCAAAAAGCGTGCAGTCGAAATGGAAAAACAAATCGCCGAAAATCGCCGCGCCTTTTGAATAATCGCCGCCGGGCAAGTTGGAGCCTTCGATTTTCAACAGGTAAGGATTCGCGCCGAGTGAAATGTTTCCGAGCGATTGCGAAAGTTTCAAATTCATTGCCGAAGCCTGCGCGGACATTATCAGCAGACAAATTATCGCCGCCAAAAATTTTTTCATCGCTCAAGCACCTCCGTATAAAATTTTTGATTGAAGCCGTGCCATCGACAAATCACATCGATAATCTTATTTTGAAATCGATAGCGGAAAATTATTTTGTTGTCCTGCGTAAAAAATTCCGTCATGCAAAAATTCCAACCGATATTATATTTTTCGCGCAGGGCAAGCGCATCCAAATGCTCAATCCATTTTTCGTCGCGCATGCCGAGAACTTTAATCGCGTCGCCGGTTCCGCCGATTTTCTTGAGCAGATAAAAATCCCGGCCGCCCGTATTCTTTATCCGATAAATTTCCGTCTCGCCGCTCGTGTCGACGTTGACGGTATTTTTTATTTTGCGGTCGCCGAAACCGGAAATTTTTTTTGCCGCGTCGAAGTGGAAGAAAAAATATTCGTCGAATTGAGCC
>CAMVAG010000028.1 GCA_947165405.1 uncultured Selenomonadales bacterium | reverse complement strand
TCTATCATATGCACTCCGAGCTTGAAGCGTATCTCATATGCCAAGCCTTTTCAAAAAATCCTTTGACAGCCAAATTTTTTTCACGAGCCATAATGCGGAACTTTTGGATTTGAATGCTCCGATAACTTCGTTTCTGTTTTTTAGGCGTATAGTATATCCTTCTGAAGTTCTACGCAAGAACATAAGAAATCTCAGAATGCATTACGAAAACGATTATTTTGGCGTTTTACTACCACTCATTGCCCACTATGGAACGAATTTTTTTGGACATTCCATGACAAACCGCTTTTCTTATGCTATAGTTTTTCATAGTAAGTATTTTTTTTATTGGCACAGAAGTTAGGATGATATTTTTTGCAGGCAAATGTATTTATTAAAGAAAAATTATCCGAACAACACGAAAGTTTTTTGAAGTACTGCCAAGAAGCCGGTAAAAAATTTGTCGATGAATTAGACAGAGAAGACTTTATCGCCTATCGCTCAGAGTACGCCGTGTCACGCGAACAAGTTGAGCATATAAAGATATTGCTTAATTTTCAAGAGCAGAAGTCCAGCGAAGAAATTCTTCCGCCGCAAAATACTTTTGATGAGCAGGAAAATTCCCTACAAAAGTATTTTCAGATTAATAATCTCACTCCGTATAAAAATATTTCAATTGCAGATTTGAATTTTAGTGCACGTGTCCGGCATTGCTTGAAACGTAGCGGTTACAGAACGCTTGCCGATCTTTTAAAGTCTTCTCAACAAAAACTTTCAAGCTTGAAAAATTTTGGTCAAGGTTCCTTTGACAATCTTATAGCGACGCTGAAAAAATTTTTTGACTCGCGGCGTAAAAAAATTCCCGCCAAAACTTTACGGCTTGCAAACGAAGAGCTTGATGAATTTTTGCGCGACGCGGCTTTAAATCACGCTCCGCAGGTTGATTTGATAATCTCGGCGTTTGAGCAATTCTGCGATTCTGTGACGGTAAAGAATGCCTTTCGCGACTTGCCGGAAGAGTTTAGAGACAAACGAGTGCAACCTTTTCTGCTTGCTTGCGGTTTGAAGAAGAATAATTTATTTGTTGACTTGCCCGATGATTTGGCACTTGCCGATTTTCCAAAATGGTTTGCGGAAAATGCCGTAACTTTTAACAAAGAGGAGCTTATAAATTTTATTGACGGGCTCTGCGTCGATTTAAGAGATTTTGCTAAAAAAATTACTGCTGATTTATTTAAAAACAGCCGCGAGTTTGAAATAATTCGTCGTCGTTCACAAAGAAAAACGCTTGAGGAAATCGGTAAAAGTTTTGACATTACTCGCGAAAGAGTTCGGCAAATGGAAAAGAAAATTATTGGAAGATTTTATTATCAGCGTTCCGACGCAAAGAAACTTTTTTATTTCCTGCACGCGGTGACTGACGGGAAATATATTCTTACACTCGACGACGTGAAAAGTTTTATTGATGAATCCGACGCCGAAATTATTTATTTTCTCGGCTCAAAAGCAAATTTAGACAATGAAGTTTTCAAATATGATAAGGAAAAGAAAGCGTTTATATTTTTTGACGGAGACAGCGAAAATTACTTCGACGATTCGGAACTCTTGGAAAATTTGCCCGACTTTATGGACGAAAAAACTTTTGCCTATACGCTTGAGTTTTTGGCGCGTAAAAAAAATTGTTCTCTTGAATTGATTAAAACCAAGCTCTCAAATTTTTACAAGCGTAGCGGAAATATTTTTTATCGCGGCAGATTAACTTTAACATTTGAATGTGGATATGTTTTAAAGGAAAGATTCCCGAACGGTTACAAAATTGCCGACGAAAATTTTTATTCACGGTTCATGCGGTATCTTCAAGAAATTTTTGACGAAAAGACGCCTCTTACTCAACGTAATGTCGACGCTAAAATTGGAACAATAGGTTTTCTCTGCGACCGCGGAAAATATATTCATCCTGATTTCGTTCACATATCGCCGGAAATTATTGAGCGCGTGAAAAATTTTATCGACAAATCTGATCGCACGGCAATTTTCTACAAGGAAATTTTCGAAGCTCTTAAAAATATTTTTGCCGGCACGCAAATCACCAATCATTATTTTTTGCAGGGCGCAATAAAATTTTACAAGTTGCCCTATACACTTCGCAAAGATTATCTGACCAAGTCTGACGAAATTGACATGGGTAAAGAGTTTGACAATTTTGTTGCCGAACGCGGCGAAGTTTCGGCGCAAGAGATTAAAGAAAATTTTATCTCGTTCAAAGATTTTAATATAGCTTTTTTGGTCGGGCGTTGCCCCGAAATTATTCGTGTCGGCGACGGAATTCTCATTCACGCCACGCATTTGAACTTGCAAGCGGAAGATTTTGAGCCGATAAAAAATTTTCTCCGCAAAAATTGTTCGACGCCTGTCAATTCGCGTGTGTTGTTCGATTTATTTTTTGAACGCTTCGCAGACTTCATGACGCGCAATGAAATTCAAAATCACAACAAACTTTTTGGCGTCTTGCAGTACATGTTCCGCGACGAATTTAATTTTTCGCGCCCGTATATTTCCACGGCAGACCTCAAAGACATCAGCAACAAAAAATTTTTGCTTCAGCTTTTGGAGAGCATGGAGGAAATTGAAATTGAAGATCTCGTCGGCATTTGTGAGGAAAACGGAATCAATTACGTTGCGAAGACTTATCTGATTGATAATATGCGTCCGGATTTTATTCGCGTTGACGAATTTACTTTGATGCGCCCCGAATCAATCGGCGTCACGGATGAAATTATTTCTGCAGTTGTGGAAAATATTCAATCAGCTGTCGAACGGAATGGCGGTTGGCAAACAGCTCAAACTTTTGAGGATTATGAATGGTTGCCTCAACTTGAAATATCTTGGAACAGTTTTTTGTTGGAAAGTGTGGTGTCGCTCGCCGATAATGCACCTTACAGTTTAAAAATTCCGTCGGCGTCAGCGAAATTTTCATCAACAATTTTTCTGTCGGAAGAATTTGCAGAGGATGACTTCCAATCTTTCTTGACAAAGATTTTAATCGCCGAGCATGGCAAAGAGCCTTTCCGCTCCAATAAAGAAATTTTTGATTGGTTAAAGACGCAGGGATTGTGCAATAAGAAGCTCCCGAAATTTTTGGAAGGCGGCAGGGTGTTTGAACTTTTGAGCGAATAAATCTTGCCGGTGATTTTTATGTATGCTTATGAATGGGATAAAGACACGGGCGGCTATAATCTTACGCCGAAAATTGAGGGATTAACTAAAGATGTTCGTCCTGTTTTTTTTGAAGAGCTGAATTTTCTCGGACTTGATAAAAATTTTGGCTGGCAGTTTCCGAAATCAAAAGAGCCGCTTTGTTGGGCTGAAGGTCGTCGCTATTTTTATCGCGGTGAACTTGTTGCCGAGACGCAGGGCGGCAATTTGTTTGACTTGCCCGCGCTCAAAAACGTCAAGCCAAATTTATCTCTGTCGCCCGTCGATATTAAAGCCATGATTGCCAAAAACGAAAACTTGATGAACGGCATGATTCAGCGCACGCTCAAAGATATTTACGCCACGTTCAAAGCTTATAAAAACAAAGTCGACTTGTTCTATGTGGCGTTCAGCGGCGGCAAAGATTCGCTCGTTATGCTCGATTTGATTCAACGCGCTTTGCCGCATGATTCGTTTGAAATTATCTTCGGCGATACGACGATGGAAATCAGCGACACTTATAAGACTGTCGAAGAGACGAAGAAAATTTTTTCCGATTTGAAATGGCATACGGCTCGCGCTCCCTTCGACGCTTTGGACTCGTGGAAGTTCATGGGGCCGCCTGCCCGAAAAATTCGCTGGTGTTGTTCTGTCCATAAGGCAAGTCCTTCGCTTTTTAAGGTCAAGGAGATTATTGCCGAGCGTCGCAAATGTCCCGTTGCCGATGTGAAAAATTTTCGGGCAATGGCTTTTATCGGCGTGCGTTCCGAAGAAAGTGAGACGCGCTCGACTTACGACAAAATTTCTGTGAGTCGCAAGCACCCCGCGCAGTTAAATTTTTATCCGATTCTCAAATGGTCAACCGCCGAAATTTTTTTGTACCTGTTCGCGGAAAATCTGCCGTTCAATCAATGTTATCGAAACGGCTTGCCGCGTGTCGGTTGCAAAATTTGCCCGATGTCTTCAGCGTGGAACGATTGCTTGCAAAATAATTTTTATCCGAATGAAATTGCGCCGTTCATTTCTGTTGTTAAGCAAACTATTGATAAGGGCTTCGCGACCGATGAGCAATGGCGCGATTACTTTAATGGTCAAGGTTGGAAGAAACGTTTGGGCGGAAAACTTTTGACGTTTGGCGAAAAAAAGATTGACACTCTTCGTGACGGAGAGAATCACAGCTTTATAATCACGAACGCAAATTATTCGTGGCGCAAATGGTTGCCGGTGCTCGGAGATTTTGTCGAAGTCGGCGACAATAAATTTTCTCTTCAATACGAGGACACGTCGATAATTTTCAATGTCGACACTCAAGCCGACAAAGAAATTATTTCTCTGCGCGTGCCCGAACTTGGCAAGCATATGATTAAATTTCTTTCGCAACTGAAAAATGTTTTGAATAAGGCGGCGTATTGTAGAAATTGCCGCGATTGTATGATAGAATGTCCGCACGGTGCTTTGACGATAACCGCCGACGATGTGCAGATTAAAAATTGCCGGCATTGTTACAGGTGCCTTGACAAGGAACGCGGTTGTCTGGCGGCTGATTCTCTAAGATGCGGAGGAGATATTGAAGGAATGAATATTACGGGCATTGACCATCACTATAAAACTTTCGGCTTGCGTGCGGAGTGGATAAGAATCCTTTTCGAGAATCCGCAAACTTTTTGGGAAAATGAACGCATGGGTTCCAAAATGTTCGAGAGCTTTACCAACTGGGGACGTGAAGTCGGCTTGCTTGCTGACAGAAAAAATTTTGTCGCGAATTTGGACAAGTTCATTTCGCTCGGCGCAGAAAGTTTGAAACTTTGGGGAATGTTTTGGACGAACGCCGCGTACAATTCCGTGCTGATAAATTTCTTCGTCAAACATATAGAAGTTAATTCGACTTTCGACAATGAAACTTTTATAAATTTGCTCGATGATTCCATTAAAGAAAGGACGAAAAAAAATGCGTTGGCGTCGCTGAAAAATATCTTGCGTGCCTCTCCGATTGGCGAGAAGTTGGGGCAAGGCATTTGCGAAGTTAAAGGCAATGCGGTCGTTTCAATCACGCGAACGGCTTGGCAAAACCCCGAACCGCTTGTAATTTTATACAGCCTCTATCAATTCGCCGAGCACTCCGAAAATCTTTACAGTTTCACGCTGACAGATTTGCTTGACGACAGCGACGAGCGCGAAGCCTTAAGCCCAAAGATTTTGTTTGGGCTTGACGAAGAAATTTTGCGCCCGCTGTTGCAAAGTCTCGCCAATGATTATCCGAAATTTATTTACGTCGACTTCAACAAGGGCATTCAAGAAAATATTTTCCTTAGAGAAAACAAAACTGCTGATGATGTAGTTCAACTGTTTTAAAACGGAGGTGATTATTGCAGTCATGTTGTACAAAGAGTATATCAAGGTTGAATCGGACTTCATTCCGGTTTTTTCTTCAAGCAGCGACAGAACTCACCCCGAAAGATGGAAATCCTTTTATCCGCACGAGAGTTTCAAAAAGATTTTAACGTTGACGGTTGAGACGCTGGAAAAAGCCTCCGCAATGAAAGACCGTCCGATTTGGATTAGCGGCAGTTACGGCACGGGCAAAACTTTCGCGTCGTTCGTCGTCAAACACATTTTGGAAGACAATCTTGACGAAGTAGAAAAATATTTTACTCACCACGAGATAAATTCTCTGTGGCAACGTGTCGCGGGTGTGCGCAGCAAAGGAAAAATTCTTGTCGTTCATCAAAGTTCATCGGCGGGCATAAATTCCCAGAATAAACTTTTCAACACGATAATCGACTCCGTCAAGCGTGCCTTGCGCGAAAACGGCTACACTTACACGGGCGCGGCGAGTATCCTCGAAAAAGTTTTGGCAACGCTCAAAGACCCCGACGCCACTTTTAATTTCCAAGCCGCCTTCAAAAAATATCGCGGGAAATTTTTGGCGTATTCCTCGCCCGAAGAAGTCATTTCAGATTTGGAGACGCTTGAAGGGCAAGAGCGTCTTGATTTGCTTCAAGTTATTGTCGACGTGGCGGAAAAAGAATCTTATAACTGGTCGATGTCCGTGCAGGACGTTATTGATTGGCTTCGAGACGTGCGCGAGAAAAATAATCTCTACGCCGTCTTTTTTATTTGGGACGAGTTCACCGAGTACTTTCGCAACAACCTCAACAATATCACGGGCTTGCAGGAGATTGCGCAGAACGCCGCCGAGTTGAGCTTTTATTTTTTCCTTATCACGCACAGCGACGCAAAACAGCTTATCAAAGACTCCATCCAACAAAAAATTATCGAAGCCCGTTTCAAAATGACTAACATTGAGTTGGCGGAGAGCACGGCTTTTCAGCTTATGGCGCAAGCTTTGATGATTGATTCGGATTTGAAAAATGAGTGGGAAAAAATTTCTCTTGAGCTGTGGGAAAGTGTTCAGCGCGACGCCGCGAATTTCATAATCAAACATGATGAATCAATCAAGCTCGACGACATGAAAAAACTTTTGCCGATTCACCCTTACGCCGCTTATCTGCTGAAATTTATCGCGCAAGTCATAAGCTCGAATCAGCGCACGATGTTTCAATTCCTGTGCGCGGCGGGCAACGGCACTTTTAAAAATTTTATCGACAGTTACGGCTTTGAATACGGCGGCGATAATTTTCTTACGACAGATTTTCTTTGGGATTACTTTTTCCAAGATGACAATCCCGACCTCGATAAAACTTTTCAAGAGGCAATGGGCTATTACAATAACTTTGCGCCCTCTTGCAAAAATGATAATCAGCGACGCATTTTAAAGGCAACGTTGATTTTGTTTACTCTGCAACAGAAAATTCTTGGCGGGCGCAGCGGAGCGACTTCCCTTTTGCGCTCGACCCGGAAAAATATTTGCGCTTGCTTTGCAGGGACGCCGCTTGAAAATGAAGTTCCCTCGACGCTGAATTATTTTGCCGACAGAGGAATTGTCAGCGCGTTGGAAGAGGGCAACGATACCAATTACATCATGGCGACCACGCAAATCGACCCCGACCGCATGAAAAATATCCAAGAGCAAGTGCGCCGTGAAAAATCTTTCGACGCGATTATCAAAGATGAATCTTACGGCGTGGCAAAGAAATTCAAGACGACGTATTCGACGGATTATCTCAAGTATCGTCTTGACGTTCAGATTATTTCGCCGACAAAATTTTTGCAGACAAGCTTGACAAATTTTCATCTTGCCGACAATCAAATTTTGGCATTTTATATTTTCGCCGCCGACGAAGACGAACAGGGCAAAGTCAATCAAACAATTCAAAAGATACGCGATAAATTTCCGGAACGCTGTATCATTGCGGACTTTTCCGGCACGCCTTTTACGAAACAACGCTACGATAAATTTGTTCAAAACAAAGCCCGCGAGCTTTATTTTAAAGACGTTCCGAATCAGGCGGGACAAGTTAAGCTTGCGAAAAAATCTGCGGAAGATCTCGTCGAAGAATGGATTCGTCAGTTTGCTGTGGCAACCGTGCGTGTGTGGAGTTCCGCAGAAGAGTCGACGCAGATTTCGGGCGAAGGAAATTTCAAAAAACTGCTCCGTGAACTGAACAAGAAATTTTTCGGCGGCGGGCTTGAGGAAATTTCAATCAACGATAAACTTTTTGCACCGAGCGGCTTGACAGAAAATGTTGCCAAGTACGCTCTAAGCGGCGAACGAATCAAAGGAAGTTCAAGCTGGCTCAATTTGATTGGCGATAAGTTCCGTGAGCTTGTCGAACGTGGCGGCGATAAATATTGGTTGGCAATGCCTTCGCACACAATTTCCAAAATGAAACTCGTCGTCGATAGTGTCATTGAAAACGGCTTGGCGCAAGAAAACGAAACAGCTTTCAGCGACATTTGGGACGCGCTGAAGAAACCTCCCGTCGGTTTGCTTAAATGCGCGGGGTCGATTTTTCTTTTTGCGCTCTTGCTGAAAGATTATGCCGACAAAAATTTTTACGTTCGCGATGTCAACAACAACACGCATACTTTGACGGGCGAGCGGCTCTGCAATTTAATCGTGAACACGGTTAAGGAATTGCCCGGCGCGCAAGATAAATTTATCGTCAAGCAGACGCCCGAACATAAAAAATTTTGTTGGATAACGTCCGATATTTTCAATCTGCCCAAAGAAAAAATTAATTCTGTGGACGACGCGGCGAAAAATATAAAAGTCCGTCTTACGCAAAGTCATTATCCGCTGTGGTCGCTGAAATATTTCGTCGAGGAAAATTATTTCGACGCTCCGCACAAGGAAACTTATCTGCGCTTTTTGAATTTGCTTGAAGAATTTATAAATCCTCAAACGGGGCGTGACGTGACGAAAGTTGCAGACGATATTTTTTCCATTTACGACAAAAATCTTGTTGTCATCGACGAGCTGAAAAATATTGTGCGCGAAGAAAATTTCAAGGCTGGCATGACAATTTATATCGCGCAGTATAAACCGGAGCTGATAAAAATCGTCGGACGCCTTAACCTTCTTAAAGGCGAATATCTTTCGCGGCTCAATGAAAAACTTTCGGCGGACGCGGCGTATCTTTGGAAGATTGACGACGTGAATCGACAGATTGATAATCTTTTCGACGAGTTGCGTTTGATTGAGGCAATTAATTCTGTCCTTTCCGCGCCGCAAAAAAATTTGCCTGAAGCTTATCGTGCTCTCGGCGATAAGCTCAACAAGATAAGAATTCCCCGCGCTGTTGTCGAAGAATTTCAACCTTATTTAAAAAATTTGTTTCAAACCTTTTCTGCCCTTCACAACAACACCGAAAAAAATTTCGCTCGGGCGGCGGAGCAAATCAATCAATCGGCGCAGACGTTCACGGATTTTTTCGAGAATCAATTTGAATTTTTCGCCAAAGCTTTGACCGAAAATGTTGACGGCGCGACGGACTCAAAGCTTGTCGAAAAACTTTTCAACGATGCGCCCGCAGGAATTTTTTTCAAGACACGCGACGATTTTATTTTGCAGATGAATTCGCGCCTGCAAAAATTCCGCCAAGACGAAAAGACCGGCAAATTTTTTGCAACGTGGCAAGAAGTCACGGGCACGACCTCTCCCGCCGATTGGTCGAATCAAAATGAAATTCCAATCCTCTGCGCCTTTCAAGATTGTTTGGAAGAGGTTCAATTATATTTCCCCGCGCTTAACAAAAAGTCGCAGTTGGCGAATGAGGCGGCTCTTGACAAGGCGATAAAATTTATTCGCAGCGATAAACTTTCGCGCCTTGCCGATAAAGATTTTTGCAATCGGGCTTTCGTGAATCATTTTTGCGGCGAAAATTATTCCGTCGTCATTACCGTTGAAGAGTTGCGCGAGATTTTGCTCCGATGTATCGGCAGCGATGTTTACTCTTGGTTCGACAAGAAAAAAATTTGCGAGGCGCAGATTAGAGCCTTTGCAGAAAAAAATTATCGGGAAAAATTTTTGTCTGCCGTTCGCGAAAAAATTCGTGAGCTGTCCGCCGAAGAGGCGCAAAAATATCTTGAAGAACTTATCGACAAAGATACGCTGTTGGGAATTCGGGTTTTGAAAAATTCTTGAGGTAAGCGCGATGATTATTTTTGAAAGCCTCAACGAGTTAAAAAATTTTCTGCAACGCGACATGGGAAAAAATTCTTTCAGCCCCGTGCGATTCATTAACGTTGATTCGCTTGCCGATTGGTTCGAGCTGAAAAATTTTTTGGGCACGTTGACGACGAATTTTATTTTTCTTTCGAGCCATTGCAGCGGCGACGATACTTTTCCAAACCTGCGGAAACTGCGCAACAACTTACAAAGGGAAGCTCAAACTGTTTGTGCCTTGCCGCTGTCGGAATATCTGCGCGTGAATCCCGACCAAGCGGAACCGGAAATAAAACGTTTTCTGAACTTGTACAAAGGCGAAACGTACTCGTTCAGAATTTATTTTTTGATGTACCGATTGAAAAGTTTTTTCTTGTCGTTGAAAATCACTGACCCGCGCCAAAAGGAATGTGTCCTGCTGTCTTCAACGGACACGGCGGACGATTATTCGCTGACGATAATTCAAAAGTCCATGCACTTCAAAACAGATGGCGAGCACGTTGACAACTTCAAAAGTTATTTGCAATATTGGGAGAAGACTCCGAACGCGGCACTGACTTTGTACACGGAAAACGCCGTCCACTTGCAGGACAAAAAATTTTTCGACGACGTGAAAGTTATCGCCAATGCCTTTGATTTGCTTCGCCACCATTACGCTTTGCCCGCCGAGTTCAAAAAAATTTTCGGGCGCGAAGAAGATTGGCAACGGCTTGCCGAACTGATTGCGACGACAGGGAATTTTGAACGAGCTTTTTGCAAGGCGTTGGCGGTTGACGGCTTCGGCACGAGTTCATTTAAAAATTTTGGCAGGCGTGAAAAATTTCAGCAGTGGTTGCTGTGGCTTCGTTGCAAGCTTCAAGATTCCGGATATGCGGCTCGTTGCGCGAAAGAATCTTCTTCGCCGGAAGAATTTGCCACCAAAATTTACGGGCTGATTTTTTCCTGCGCCGACGAAAAATTTTTTGACGAGCTTTGCAAAGAGCGGCGGGAAATTTTATCGCTGATGAAAATTCTTCCGCCCGAAAGTTTTCTTGAATGCGTTCGACAATCTGACAAGCGAATTGCGCTGAAAATTTTGACGGACAATTCTCACGCCGAACGCCTTTTGATTTTTGAGACGCTGCAAAAATTCAGACTCAATGAATGCGACGCGGCACGAGAAATTTTGCAACGGGTTTTCCCTGCGCTTGCGAGGTATTTGTCAAATGCGGGCGAAGAATTTTTTACGGCGGAGCAAGCAGAATATTTTCGCCGCTATCGTTGGCTGAAAGTGACAAATCATCTCACGGAGGATTTTAATCGGCGCGTCACGGAAATTGCAAAGGACAATAAAAAAAATATTTACGCCTTGCCCTCGCGCAACCAAATTGTCGGCGAAGAATCTTCGGACGATACAGCGATTTTGTTTGTTGACGGTCTCGGCGCGGAGTACCTTAATTTTTTTGCGGAAGACTTTGCGCCGCTCACGGAAAATTTTTCCGTCAAATATCGGGTCGGTCGTTGCAACCTGCCTTCCGTCACCGAAAACAACAAAGATTTTTTGCAGGGCAAGAACGTTTTCTGCGAGATACTTGACCTCGACACGCTCAAGCACACAAATTTAAATTATCCCGAAAATATTTTGGGTGAATTGGAATTCCTCGCTACTCTCAAGGAAAAATTTTTGCGTGCGGCGGATACCTTCAAAAAAATAATTCTCTGCTCGGATCACGGGACAAGCCGTTTGGCTGTGCTTGCCCGTCAAACAAAATTCGACAATGCTTTTCCGGCGGAAGGGCGGCAGGTTTACAAAAGCGGAAGATTTGCCGACGCAACGGCAGGCAATGAAAAAATTTTTCCGACCGCTTTGGAATATGACGGCAAAATAATTTTCGCGGATTATTCGCGATTCATTCAAAGAGGTTCAACGGGCAGCGAAGTTCACGGCGGAGCAACGTGGGAAGAAATTTTGGTGCCTGTCATTACGATTGAGCGGCGCGAAAAATTTTCGGCGCAAAAAAATTTCCAACCCGTGAAAAAAATCAGTCGCGGCATTGCCAAGAATGAAGACTTTGACATTTGACGAGGAGGCGACGAAATTTTGAATGACGCTTTGGAATTGAAACTCAAAAAATATTTCGGCGACATGCTCGTCTATAAATCTTCCGCCAACGCAAAATTTTTTTCCGCGTTGAGTTTGCCGTCCTTCATGCGCGATTGGCTGGTCATGCGTTTTTCTGATGAAGACGGGAACATTGACACGGCGGAAATGTCCGACTACGTAAAAAAAATTCTTCCCAAAGAAGAACAATGGAACGAACATATGATTAACATGCTCCGTTACGGCAAATCGGCTCGTTTCTTGGCTAAAGTGAAAATTGACTTCGACACCGGCAACAGCCGCGCTCTTTTCAGCTTGCCGGATTTTTCTTTCCCGAAAAAAAAATCTGAAGCCGTTGCCGATTGGAATGTCGTCGAAAAAAACAGCAAGTATCTGTTATCGCCGACCGAAGCTTGGGGAATCGTCGAGCTTGCCTGCCATGAAGATTCAAAGACAAAGAAAAATATCTTTCACCTTACGGACTTCGTGCCCTTCTGCCCTTACACAATCGACGCGGATTATTACAAAGAGGCACGGAAAAATTTTTCCCTTGAAGAATGGACAGAAATTCTCTTGGGCGCGATTGACTATAACGCTTCGGGATTCAAGACGCAAAGTCAAAAATTTTCCATGCTCACACGGCTGTTGCCTTTCGTGGAAAAAAGATTAAACTTAATAGAGCTTGCTCCGAAAGAGACGGGCAAGTCTTATGTCTTCTCGAAAATCAGCAAATACGGCTGGCTGATTTCGGGCGGCAGTGTAACTCGCGCAAAAATGTTTTATGACATGAACAAGAAGACGCACGGCTTGGTTGCCCACTACGATTACATTGCGTTCGACGAAATTCAAAGTATAAATTTTAATGACGTTCTGGAAATGCAAGGCGCGCTGAAAGGTTACTTGGAAAGCGGCGATTATCGCGTCGGAGACATACGCGGCGTGGGCGATGCGGGTTTAATTCTGCTCGGCAACATCGATTCTTATCTGATGAATGAAAATAAAAATATGTTCAGTGACTTGCCGGAAATTTTTCAAGAGTCCGCGCTGTTGGACAGGTTTCACGGTTTTATAAAAGGTTGGACGATACCGAAGATGAACGAAAACTTAAAGGCTGACAGTTGGGCTTTGAACACGGAATATTTCGGAGAAATTCTTCACTCACTGCGCGATGAACTTTGCTATCGCGCAATGGTCGACCAACTCTTGGAAGTGCCTGAAAACGCCGCCACTCGCGATACCGAAGCAATCAAGAGAATCTGCACGGGCTTTCTGAAACTTTTATTCCCGCACGCAGAATCCCTTGAACAAATAAACATGACGGATTTTGAAAACTATTGCTTGAGACCTGCCAAAGAAATGCGCGGCGTAATCAAAAGGCAAATGGGAATTCTGGATTTTGGAGAGTTCGGGCAATCAACCATACCGGATATAAAAATTCGTTCGAGGTAATTTAATTGGCTAAGAAAATTTTTAACTGCATTGTTTGCGGGAAACATCCGCTTACAAAAAATGAAATCGGCATAACAAAAAAACTCTTGGGCATGAAGTCCAAGAATTTTTATTGCATTGACTGCTTGGCGAATTTTTTGGAAGTCGAGCCGCAAGACATTTTGGACAAGATTGAGGATTTCAAAAATGACGGCTGCAAACTCTTCGAATAAAATCATTTACGTTGACAACGCGGCGACGACAAAAATTGACGAGGACGCATTGAATTTGATGATAGACTTGCAGAAAAATTTTTTTGCAAATCCTTCGTCAGCTTACAAACTCTCTCGCCCTCTGAAAAAAATTTTGCGGGAGTCACGTGAAAAAATTGCCGCCTGCATTAACGCCGAGCCGCATGAAATTATTTTTACGTCGGGCGGCACGGAAAGCGATAATTGGGCGATAAAATCCGCAGTGCTTGCGCATTTGAGCGAACGCCCGAACATAATCACTTCCGCCATTGAACACAAAGCAATTTTAAATTCCTGCGCGGCAATGGAAAATTTGGGCTGCACCGTGACGAAATTGCCTGTTGATAAATTCGGCGCGGTCAATCCCGACGACTTGCAAGAAAAAATTTTGCCGCAGACAAAAATTATTTCCGTCATGCTGGCAAACAACGAAGTAGGAACGATTCAGCCGATTAAATTGCCGGCGGAGATTGCTCATGCGGCGGGGAAAATTTTTCATACAGACGCGGTACAAGCGGTCGGTCACATTCCCGTTGACGTGAAATTTTTGGGCGCGGACATGTTATCTGCTTCCGCACACAAGTTCAACGGTCCGAAAGGCATCGGTTTCCTTTACATTCGTGACGGGCTGAAACTTTTGCCTTATATTGACGGCGGCGCACAAGAATTTTCAAAACGTGCCGGAACTGAAAACTTTCCTGCGATTGCGGCTATGGCTCTTGCTCTCGAAAAGAATTGCCGCGACATGAATCAGACGGCAAAAAAAATTTCAACCTGTGCAAAAATTTTACTCGACTGCCTGAAAAGTAATGGCGTTGATTTTATCGTCAATGGCGGCGAAAATCATTTGCCCGGTCATTTGAGCTTGTCGTTTAGAGATTGCGAAGGCGAAACTCTCTTGCATCGACTCGACTTAAAAAATATTTGCGTTTCAACCGGCTCCGCTTGTAACTCTCAACAAATGCAAACCTCTCATGTATTGCAAGCACTGGCCGTCCCTCAAAATTATATTCGCGGAACAATCAGGATAACTTTCGGAAAAGAAAATTTTTATGAAGACGCAAAATTTATCGGCAAACACTTATCAGAAATCGC
>CAMVAG010000027.1 GCA_947165405.1 uncultured Selenomonadales bacterium | reverse complement strand
ACGGCTTGAGATTTTTCTTCGGGTTGAGATTTTTCTTCGACCGGTTGAGGAATTTCAAGCTGTTGATTCTCAACGATTAATTGTTCGGGCGGCGATTCATCTTCCTGCGCCTTTTCGAGCACGTTTTCAAAATCTTGCGGCGCGGATTCTTGAGGCTGAATTTTTTCTTCGGAAGGTTTTTCTGTGAGTTTCTCGACCGATTGTTCTGCCTCCGCGATTGCTTGAGGCGTGCCGTCGGTTTTGTATCGTGTCAAAAGAGAATTCGGCGCAACGGTCGGGTGCTTGAGGCGTATCGTCTCATTTTTTTTCGGCAGAGAAGCTTCTTCGACCGCTGCAGTTATCTCCACGACCTCGCGGCTGCCGATTCCCAAAAGCCCGCCTTCTTTATATTTTTTGCTGTGCAATATGACAGCGTCGTCGCCGAGTTCGGCTTTCATTGCCGCCATTGCGTCTTTCATATTGCCCGCTTTAAAAACTTTTATCTGCAAACAAATTCACCGCCATTCTCCATTTTGAAAAGATTATAGCAGAAAAATCTTTTGTAGCAAACTTTTAATTTCCCGCGCAGGCTGATATAATATGCCGCGTTTAACAGGAGGCGAAACTTATGGAGAAATACAATCCGCAAGAAGTTGAGAAGAAGTGGCAAGAGGTTTGGAACGCGCCCGATTATTATCGCACGACGGAAGACAGCTCGCGCCCGAAATATTACGCGCTGGAAATGTTCCCTTATCCTTCCGGCAATTTGCACATGGGTCACGTTCGGAACTATTCAATCGGCGATGTGGTTGCCCGCTATCGAATGATGGCAGGTTACAACGTCTTGCACCCGATGGGCTTCGACGCTTTCGGGATGCCCGCCGAAAACGCCGCCATTGCTCACGGAGTCAAGCCCGGCGATTGGACGTTCGCCAATATCAAAAACATGACGGCTCAACAAAAGGCAATGGGCTTGGCTTACGATTGGGACAGGGAAGTCGAGACTTGCCGCGAGGATTATTATCGTTGGACGCAGTGGCTCTTTGAACTTTTTTACAAGCGCGGGCTTGCTTACAAGAAGGAGGCTTCCGTCAACTGGTGCGACAAATGCGGCACGGTTCTTGCAAATGAACAGGTCGTCGAAGGAAAATGTTGGCGTTGCGATTCCGAAGTTCACAAGAAAAATTTGGCGCAGTGGTTCTTCAAGATAACCGCTTACGCCGACGAACTTTTAGCCGACTTGGATAAGTTGACGGGCTGGCCGAATCGCGTCAAAGTCATGCAGGAAAATTGGATCGGTCGCTCTGAAGGCTTGGAAATTTCTTTGGATGTTCCCGCGCTCGGAGAAAAAATTTCCGTTTACACCACGCGCCCGGATACGTCGTTCGGCATAACTTTTCTTGCGCTTGCCCCCGAACATCCTCTGGTTGAAAAAATCTGCGCGGTCAGCGACAAAGCCGACGAGATAAAAAAATTTTGCGAACGCGCCCGCAGTCAAAGCGACATTGAACGCACGAGCAGCGAATCGGAGAAGGAAGGAATTTTCACCGGTGTGACTTGCGTCAATCCTTTCAACGGGCGCGAGGTTCAAATTTGGGTCACAAATTACGTCGTGTTTGAATACGGCACGGGCGCGGTCATGGGTGTGCCTTCGGGCGACCAACGCGATTGGATGTTCGCAAAAAAATACGGGCTTGACATTATCTTGACGCTTCAACCGAAAGACAAAGAACTCAAGCTTGAGGAAATGGACGCGGCTTACGTCGAACACGAAGGCGTTATGGTTAATTCCGGAAAGTTCACGGGCATGGATTTTGACGCGGGCTTTAAGGCGATTATGGACGAGGCGGAGGCTCAAGGCTTCGGCAAACGCAAAGTCAATTATCGTCTGCGCGATTGGCTGATAAGTCGTCAAAGATATTGGGGCGCACCGATTCCCGTCATCTACTGCGACAAATGCGGCGAAGTTCTCGTGCCCGAAGAAGATTTGCCTGTCCTCCTTCCCGACGACGTGGAATTTAAGCAGGGCGCATTGAGTCCTCTGTCGACGAGCAAAAAATTCAACGACTGCACTTGCCCGAAATGCGGCGGTCATGCTCACCGCGAAACCGACACGATGGACACGTTCATTTGTTCGAGCTGGTATTACATGCGCTACGCCGACCCGCACAACGATAAATTGCCTTTCGACCGCGACAAAGTCAACTACTGGAATCCCGTCGACCAATATATCGGCGGCATTGAGCATGCGATTTTGCATTTGCTCTACTCAAGATTTTTCACGAAGGTTTTGCGCGACGCCGAACTTTTGGATTACGACGAGCCGTTTGCAAATTTGTTGACGCAAGGCATGGTTATCAAAGACGGCGCGAAGATGTCGAAGTCTCTGGGCAACGTCGTTTCGCCCGAAGAAATTATTTCAAAGTACGGCGCGGACACTGCCAGATTGTTTATCTTGTTCGCCGCGCCCGTCGAACGTGATCTTGATTGGAGCGACGAGGGCGTTCAAGGTTCGTTCAGATTTTTAAATCGCGTGTGGAGAATTGTAAATATTTTAATGCGTAATGCGCAATGCGAAATGCGCAATGATGACGATTTTAATTACGCATTACGCCTTACTCATTCCGAATTGAATTTGCGGCGCACGTTGCACAAGACGATAAAAAAAGTCACGGAAGATGTCCGCGACCGTTTTGCATTCAACACGGCGATAAGCGCGCTCATGGAATTGGTCAACGCAATGCACGCCTTCCAAGACAAGCCGATTAATCCCGCCCTTGCCCGCGAGCTTGCAAGAGATTTGTTATTGATGCTTGCGCCGTTCGTGCCGCACATTGCCGCCGAGCTTTGGAGCAAATTTTTCGAGGGCGACGTTCACAAACAAAATTTCCCGACCTTCGACGCAGAGGCAATCGTCGAGGAAGAAATTGAAATCGTCATTCAGATTAACGGTAAAGTTCGCGAGCATGTGAAAGTTCCCGTCGGCTTGAGCAAAGCTGACTTGGAAAAACTTGCACCGACGTTGCCGCGTGTCGAGGAGTTGACGGCGGGCAAGAAGGTTGTAAAAATTATCGCCGTCCCGAACAAGCTGATTAACATCGTCGTGAAATAAATTTCGTTCAAAAAAAATTTATCCCCTTCCAAAACGGAGGGGGCTTTTTCATTGACGGAGAAAAATTTTTTTGATAAAGTTCCTGCGGAGATGATTTTATGGGCGAAATCGAATTTGGCGAGTATGTGGTTGAGTGGGACGATAACAAAGCCGAATTAAATTGGAAAAAACATAAGATTTATTTTGAAGACGCCGCATATGTTTTTCTTGACGATTATAGGCTGGATTATTATGATGAACTTCACAGCGACGACGAGGAACGTTGGAAAGTTATCGGCAAAGTCAGAAATATTTTGGCGGTTATATACACCGAGCGAAGCGAAAAGTATCGAATAATATCGGCGCGATATGCGACAAAAGAAGAGGAGGATGAATATTATGGGCAGTATCAGGATTTATAAGGGAATGCCGCCGCTCACCGAAGAACAAATCCGTAGATTAGAAGAAAATAAACCAAAGTCCGACGACGAAATTGATTTCAGCGACATTCCGCGAATGACAAAGGAAGAACTTTCGAAATTTAAACCGGCGCGGCTTCGTAAGCAAAAACAAAATATTGCGAGCTGAAAAAATTATCCCCTTCCAAAAACGGAGGGGGATTTTTTTTTATAGAACTTTGTAGGTCAGAGTCGTGCGCCCGATTAAAATTTTATCGCCGTCTTTGAGTTCGCGACGACTCACGGGCTTTTTGTTGACGAAGGTTCCGTTCAAGCTGCCCGCGTCGTAGAGGATATGCCTGTGGCGTTCGTAAGCAATGTAAGCGTGAATCCGCGAGGCACTCACGTCTTCGAGAACGAAATCATTTGTATCCTTGCGCCCGATATAAATTTGCCGTTCGCCGAAAACAATTTCAGCCGTCTTGTAGTCGGTGAGGCAAGCCAAATTGTATTCAATCTTTCGCGGCGAGGCGGTTCGCATTGTCGAAATAATTTTGACTTTGTCGGCGACAATCGTTTTATCTTCGTCGGTCGAGTCCTCGTCTTGAATCAGCGTTTGGCTCAACACTTCGTTTTCAAGATTAATCGTGTTTTCGTCTTGCGCGACTTCCTCGACGTAGCCGGACACAATGACAATGGAATTTTCTTCGACGGTCATCTTTTTGATTTTGATTGAGAGCGTGCCGTCCATGAAACACTCTTCGCGAATGACTTTGCGCTCAACCGCCTCATGCAAAGCTTTAATCAATCGCGCCGCGCTCAAGCGATGGCAATCCTCCTCGCAAAGATAAATCGTGTAGGAATTCGGGACGAGGCTCTCTTTATTTTTCTGCTTGGCAACTTCGCGCTCAAGTGCCTTTATCAATTCGTTCGGCTCGACTTCTCCGCGTCGTTGAAAAAAATTTGTAAGACGCCCGATTATCGCATTTGCCGGCTTCAATTTGTCCGCCTCCTTCGACAGCGCAAAAAAATGCTCTCCGACGAATCGGACAGCACCTTTCATTGCCAAAATATTTTAAACCAATTCAATCAAAACCATGGGCGCGGCGTCTCCGCGACGAGGCGCAAGTTTCAAAATTCTGGTATAGCCGCCCGTGCGTTCTTTATATTTTTCGGGCATCTCCTCGAAAATTTTATGCACAACGTCGACGTCCGCGACGAGGTTTATGGCTTGACGACGGTCGCTCAATTCGCCGCGCTTGGCAAGCGTGATGACTTTTTCCGCGAACTTGCGAAGTTCTTTTGCGCGGGTCTCCGTCGTTTCAATGCGTTCATATTTGAAAAATGCGCTCAACAAACTTTTGAACATGGCCTTGCGTGCGCCGCTGTTCCTGCCGAGTTTTCTGTAGCTCATTAAATTTCCTCCTTCCCGCGAAATTTATTCGTCAATCGAGTTCATGTTTGTGTTCGGCGACTGCTTAAACGAAACGCCGAGTTGATCCATCGTTTGCTTAATTTCTTCAAACGACTTGCGACCGAGATTGCGGAACTTCATCATTTCCTCTTCGGTCTTGTCAACCAAATCAGCCACAATGTGAATGCCCGCCCGCTTCAAGCAATTTGTCGAACGAACGGACAGCTCCAGCTCTTCGATAGGCTTGGCAAGAGCTTTGTCCATTGCAACGGAAACTTCGTCGTCGAGCTCTTTCAAAACCGGTTCCGCAGCTTCTTCCGTTTCCTCAATCGCGATGGTGTCCATGCTTTGGAAAAGTTTCATGTGGGCGATTATAATTGCCGCCGCCTTTGCAACGGCTTCTTCGGGGCGAAGTGTTCCGTTCGTCCAAACTTCCAGCGTCAATTTGTCGAAGTCCATCTCGTTGCCGACGCGGGTATCGGTCACGTCGTAATTGACGCGCAACACCGGCGAGAAAATCGAATCAATCGGAATCGTGCCGATAATGTCGTCGGGATTTTTATTTTTCTCCGCTTGGTCATAGCCGCGCCCGCTGCGAGCCGTCATTTCCATTTTGAGTTTGCCGGTTTCGTTGAGCCACGCGATATGCAAATCGGGATTCAAAATTTCAATGACGCTGGGATCATACTCAATGTCCTCTGCAGTAACTTCCCTGCGTCCGCCCGAATGCTTGCCGTTTTTCATTTCCTCTTCAACGTCGACATCAATCCGCAAAGTGTAAGTTCGCGGCGGAGTGGAGGCGATTTGCGGGAAAGGTTGCGGCGGTTGATTTTTTTCCTCGTCGATTTTCAAGTAAAGCTGCTTCATGTTCAGCACGATATTGGTAACGTCTTCGCGAACGCCCGGTATCGTTGAAAATTCGTGGAGGACGCCGTCAATCCTGATCGAGGTAATCGCCGCGCCTTCCAAACTCGACAGGAGCATTCGACGCAAGCTGTTGCCGATTGTAATGCCGTAGCCGCGTCCGAGCGGTTCGCAAACAAATTTTCCGTAGCAACCGTCCTCGCTGACTTCAACCATTTCAATCTTCGGCGGCTTTTGGTTTTCATTTTTGTCGTTGTCAATCATTCAAGAAATGCGCTCCTTTCACAGAAAAAATTTTCTATGCCGGAACTCTTAAATTACCTTGAATACAACTCGATGATAGACTGCTCGTTGACGGGAATATCGCTTATGTCTTCGCGGGTCGGGAAACGAGTCACGGAGCCTTTGAGGTTCGCTTGATTTGAGTCAAGCCAAGGCGGAGCACTCAAGGCGTTGTTGATTTCTTTAATCGCCTTGAAAACTTCTTTGGATTGGCTTTTCTCGCAAACTTCCACAACGTCGCCGACTTTGACGAGAGCCGACGGGATGTCGACGCGCTTGCCGTTTACGGTGATGTGACCGTGACGAACGAATTGCCGAGCTTGACGGCGGGTGTTTGCAAAGCCGAGACGGAAGACGACATTATCGATGCGGCGTTCGAGGAGTATCAAAAGATTTTCGCCGGTGACGCCGGGCATTTTCTTTGCCTTCTCGTAGTAGTTGCGGAATTGACGTTCGAGGACGCCGTAGATAAATTTTGCTTTTTGTTTTTCTTTGAGCTGCAAGCCGTACTCACTGACTTTGCGGTTCATGCGTTGTTGCTGATGTTTCTTTTCACTCACCTTGCGCGAACGACCGATAACCGCCTGTTCAATTCCGAGTGCGCGGCAGCGTTTTAAAGCGGGAGTTCTATCGATTGCCATATTTGCACCTCCAAATTAATGCGAAATGCGTAATGCGAAATGCGTAATGATTTTAATTGCGCATTGCGCATTTCTAATTACGCATTGCTTTTACACTCTTCTGCGTTTGGGCGGACGGCAGCCGTTGTGGGGAATGGGTGTCACGTCTTTAATCATGTTGACTTCAAGACCCGTAGCTTGAAGAGAGCGGATAGCCGCCTCACGACCCGCGCCGGGACCTTTGACGTAAACCTCGATTTGTTTCAAGCCGTGTTCCATAGCCGCCTTAGCCGCAGTCTCTGCCGCCATTTGTGCAGCAAAGGGAGTTGATTTGCGCGAGCCTCTGAAGCCGAGACCGCCCGCTGAAGCCCAAGAGATTGCGTTGCCGCTTTTGTCGGTGAGCGTGACAATCGTATTGTTAAACGTGGAGCTGATATGCGCCACGCCGTATTCTATATTCTTGCGAACTTTCTTTTTGGCGCGGACTGTTCTTTTAGTTGCCACCTGTCTTAACCTCCTTTAGGGATTAATCTTTCTTCTTGCCGCCTTGTACGAGCTTCTTGGGACCTTTGCGAGTCCTTGCGTTGTTCTTGGTGTTCTGTCCGCGTACAGGCAAGCCGAGACGGTGACGGCGTCCGCGATAACAGCCAATATCAATGAGTCGCTTGATGTCCATCTGAACATCGCGGCGGAGGTCGCCCTCCACTACGAAATTGTGGTCGATGGCATCACGAAGTTTGACAACCTCGTCGTCCGTGAGATCTTTCGTGCGAGTGTCGGGATTGACGCCCGTCATTGCGAGGATTTTCTGCGACGAGGGCAGCCCGATTCCGAAAATATACGTCAATGCGTATTCGATTCTTTTGTCACGGGGCAAATCTACACCGGCTATACGTGCCATAAAATTTTCACCTCCTTAACCTTGACGTTGTTTGTGCTTGGGGTTTTCGCATATAACCATGACGCGCCCTTTGCGCTTGATGATTTTGCATTTGTCACACATCTTTTTGACTGACGGTCTGACTTTCATAATGCCCGCCTCCTAAACGATTTGATAATGTATCACGTTTCTTGATTAATGTCCAGAGTTATTTGAAACGGTAAGTGATTCTGCCGCGCGTGAGGTCGTAGGGCGTGAGCTCAATCGTGACTTTGTCGCCGGGCAGAATTCTGATAAAGTTCATGCGGATTTTTCCGGACACATGAGCCAACACCTTGTGACCGTTCGCCAACTCGACTTGGAACATCGCGTTCGGCAGTGCCTCCAAGACTTTGCCCTCGACTTCGATAACGTCTTGCTTTGACATGATTGTCGCCTCCGATTTAATCTTTCAACGAGGCGAGGACTTGCGCGAGGTCTTCGGTGACTTTGTCTATCGGTTGCCTGCCGTCAATTTCGGTGTAGACGCCCGCCTTTTTGTAATATTCGACGAGCGGACGAGTGGACGCCTCGTAAACGTCGAGACGCTTTTTCATGGTTGCCTCGTTATCGTCGGCGCGTTGATAAAGTTCGCCGCCGCAAGAGTCGCAAACGTCGGCTTTGGGCGGATTGAATTTCACGTGATAAGTCGCCCCGCATTTTTTGCAGATACGACGCCCGACCGCCCGTTCAATCAAATCTTCGGCGGGAACATGGATATTCAAAACCCGCGTGAGTTTTTTGCCGAGTTCGTCGAGGATTTTTTCAAGGGCGTCAGCTTGTTCGACCGTGCGCGGGAAGCCGTCGAGGATAAAACCGTTTTTGCAATCGTCCTTAGCCAAACGTTCGCGAACGATACCGATTGTCACTTCATCGGGAACGAGTTTGCCGGCGTCCATGCAAGCCTTAGCCTGTTTGCCGAGCTCTGTACCTTCCTTAACCGCTGCGCGGAACATGTCACCCGTCGAGATTTGCGGGATTGAAAATTTTTTTACGAGTTTGGCCGCCTGCGTACCTTTGCCGGCACCGGGAGGCCCCATCATCAACAGTTGCATTGGTATTCCTCCAATTTATTTCATGAAACCTTCGTAGTGCCGCATAACGACCATTGCTTCGATTTGTTTCATTGTGTGCAGGGCGACGCTTACGACAATCAGCAACGCCGTCCCGCCGAAATATACGCCTTGAATATGAGTTGCGCCGCCGATTAAGTTTGGCAAGACCGCGATAAAAGCCAGATACAACGAGCCCGCCGTCACCAATCTTGTCAACACGTAGTCGACGTAATCTGCCGTCGGTTGACCCGGTCTTATGCCCGGTATGAACGCGCCGTATTTTTTGAGGTTATCCGCCATGTCGGGTATCTTCACCGTGACCGCCGTGTAAAAATACGTGAAGAAGATTATCAGCACGACGTAGAGAAAAGTTTGAAGCGGCGTGCCCCATTGCAAGTGCACCGCCAACTTTTGAAT
This sequence comes from uncultured Selenomonadales bacterium, assembly GCA_947165405.1. Lineage (GTDB taxonomy): Bacteria > Bacillota > Negativicutes > Selenomonadales > Selenomonadaceae > Quinella. The sequence continues at coordinate 5,572 of CAMVAG010000027.1, read as the reverse complement.
CGTCGGGTTGTCAATGAACTGCACGACGGTTATCGGGAACATGAGCACGCTCGACGCAAAGATAATCGGAATGACACCGGCGGGGTTGACTTTCAGCGGCAAATGGCTTTGGTGTCCGCCGTAAGCCCGCGCTCCGACAACTCGTTTTGCATAAGTTATCGGGATTCGACGCAAAGCCGCTTCGACGTAGATGACGAACACGATCATTGCGATTGCGATAAGCGCGAAGAGCACGACGCTGAAATAATTTATCGTGCCCGCTTGAACGTATTGATAAATCGTTGCGATGTTCTTGGGCAGAGCCGCAACGATACCCGCGAAGATGATAAGCGATATTCCGTTGCCGACACCCTGCGCGGTTATCTGTTCGCCTATCCACATTAAAAGCGTTGTGCCCGCTGTCAAGGTTATCGCGATTATCAAAATGTTCACGGGGTTTGGATTCAAGACCGCCGCTTTCAAACCGATTGACATGCCGACCGCTTGGAAGAACGCCAGCACGACCGTAAGCTTGCGCGTGACTCGTGTTGTCTTCTTATGACCTTCCGCGCCTTCTTTTGACCACTGCTCCAGCGTCGGCACAACGACCGTTAAAAGTTGCATGATAATCGCCGCGTTGATGTAGGGCGTGATGCTCATTGCAAAGATTGAGAACTTGCTGAACGCACCGCCGGAAAAGAGATCCAACAGCCCGAACAAAGACCCGTTGTTGAAAAGCTGTTCGATAGCCGTCGGATCAACTCCCGGCACCGGTATATGCGTTCCGGCGCGAAACACCGCAAACATTATCAGCGTAAAAATTATGCGCTGCCTAAGCTCAGGTATCTTGAAGATATTTGAAAGAGCCGACAGCACTTTAAATCACCTCAGTCGTGCCGCCGACCGCCTCAATTTTTTGAATGGCAGTCTTCGTGAAACCTTGTGCCTTAACGTTCAACTTCTTTGTCAATTCGCCGTCGCCGAGAATTCTCACGCCGTCGAGGACATTTTTAAGAATACCCATTTCGACGAGCGCGACCGCGTCAACCGTCATATCGTCATCAAAGACGTTGAGAGTCGAGACGTTGACTTCGGCATATTCCTTGCGCCAAATATTTTTGAAACCGCGTTTGGGCAAGCGACGATAAATCGGCATCTGTCCGCCTTCAAAGCCGGGACGAACTCCGCCGCCGCTGCGAGACTTCTGACCTTTGTGCCCGCGACCGGATGTTTTGCCGCAACCCGAACCCGTGCCGCGTCCGACACGAACTTTATCTTTGCGAGCTCCGTCCGCAGGTTTCAATTCACTTAATTTCATAAGCCAAACCTCCTCTCCGATTATTTCTCAATGGAAACTTTTTCTGCCGCGTCTTCGACTTCCTCGACCTTCACGAGATGTTTTACTTTGAAAATTTGTCCGCGAATCGTCGGCTCGTCGGGCAGTATCGAAAAGGAATTCAACTTGCGCAATCCGAGTGAACGAACTGTTCTGCGTTGAGTTTCGGGGCGACCGATAAGACTTCTGACCAATGTTATTTTAAGCTTAGCCATGTCGACCCTCCTCAATTAAAAAGTTCAGCGACGGTCTTGCCGCGCATTTCGGCAACGACTTCCGCACGCTTCAACATTTTCAAACCCTCAAGCGTCGCACGCACCATGTTGTTGGGGTTGGACGAGCCGAGAGATTTTGTCAAGATGTCGTGAACGCCCGCAAGTTCCAAGACAGCACGAGCGGGACCGCCAGCGATAACGCCGGTACCTTTGGAGGCGGGGCGCAACATGACTCTGCCCGCGCCGAACACGCCGACAACGCCGTGAGGTATCGAACGATCTTTGAGCGCGACCTCGATAAGATTTTTCTTTGCATCGTCTACGCCTTTGCGAATCGCTTCGGGAACTTCAGCTGCCTTGCCGAGACCGACGCCGACTTTGCCGTTGCGATTGCCGACGACGACCAGTGCGCTGAAAGAAAATCTGCGACCGCCTTTAACGACTTTGGCGACACGATTTATAAAAACAACCTTCTCCTCAAATTCGGGAGTTTCAATTTCATTTCGGGGCATCAGTAAACCTCCTTCTGTCAATTAGGAATTAGGAATTAGGAATTAGGAATTTTTTTTGCCCCATTCATTCCTCATTCCTCATTCCCCATTCCCAATTCCCAATTCCCAATTAAAATTTAAGTCCGCCCTCGCGAGCTGCCTGAGCCAATGCCGCAACTCGTCCGTGATAGATATATCCGCCGCGGTCAAAGACGACTTCGCTGATACCTTTTTCGAGAGCCTTTTTCGCGATAGCCTTGCCGACTTCTTTTGCCGCCGCGATGTTGCCGCCCGTGCCGTCGAAGTCTTTATCGAGTGAGCTTGCCGCCGCGAGCGTCATGCCCTTTTCGTCGTCGATAACCTGCGCATAAATGTGTTTGAGACTGCGGAACACATTCAAGCGCGGACGTTCTGCCGTGCCCGCAAGGTGATTGCGAACGCGCAGATGCCTTTTCTGGCGAGTTTTATTTTTATCTGCCTTCAGAAGCACTACGTCTTCCTCCTTCGCCGAAAAATATCATTCAAAAAAATTTTTAGTCACGGAAATCGTCGTGTTCCGCGATAACTTCAATTTCGTTGCCTTCGGGGTCGACGACAACAGCCTCATAATAGCCGTCGCCGGTGGTGCGTGCGCCGCTGACAACGATAACGCCTTCCGCGTCGAATTTTTTCATCATGTCGTCAACGTCCTTGCGGTCGCCGACGCAAATTGCTATGTGGTGGTAACCTGTGCGGTAGCGGTCTTTTTTGGGGTCGGCGGAGCTGTTGCGCGTCATGATTTCCAAACGCGAACCGTCCGCGAAACTCAAGAAGTAATTGCTGAAGTCGTTGCGAAAGTTGGTGTACTTGGAGCCCGCCTTCGCGTTGAAGTACTTGACGAAGAAATCTTTCTCCGCTTCCAAATCGTTTACGTACATTGCAACGTGATCGATTTTCATGATAGTTACCTCCGTTCTTGCCTTACGATAAAATTACTTCTTGCCCTTGGCACCGGCCTTACCTTCCTTGCGGCGGATATGTTCGCCGGCGTATTTGATGCCTTTGCCCTTGTAAGGTTCGGGTTCGCGCCATTTGCGAATATCAGCAGCGATTGCGCCGACGAGTTCCTTATCGATGCCGTGAACCGTTATGGTTGTTGCAGTGGGTGCGTCAAGCGTAATGCCTTTGGGCGGCTCAATGATAACGGGGTGAGAGTAGCCGAGCGAAAGATTTAAATTCTTGCCCTGCTTTGCTGCACGATAGCCGACGCCGGCGATTTCCAAATTTTTCGTGAAGCCTTGAGTCACACCGACGACCATGTTGTTAATCAGTGTGCGTGAAAGTCCGTGAAGACTTCTGTGCGTTTTATCGTCCGAGGGGCGCGTCACCGTCAAGACGCCGTCCTCTATGCTTATTTTCATTTCAGTGGAGATCTTGCGGGACAATTCGCCCTTGGGACCTTTGACGTGCACCAGATTATCTTCGCCGACACTTACGGTGACGCCGGCGGGAATATGTATCGGTGCTCTTCCAATTCGTGACATTTATAGCACCTCCAAAATTCAATGAGTAATGCGTAATGCGAAATGCGTAATGAATTCGATTTTAATTGCGCATTGCGCATTGTCAATTACGCATTGCTTTACCAGACGTAAGCGATAACCTCGCCGCCGAGCCCTGCCTTACGAGCCTGCTTGTCGCTCATAATGCCTTGCGAGGTGGAGATAATCGCGATACCGAGTCCGCCGAGCACGCGGGGAAGATCTTTCCGTTTGGTGTATTGACGCAGACCCGGTCTGGAGATGCGCTTAATGCCCGTTATAACTTTTTCGCGTTCGGGACCGTATTTAAGCTTGACGGTCAAGACGCCCTGCTTGTTGTCCTCTGCGAAAGAATAATCTTTGATGTAGCCTTCCCGCTTGAGAACGTCCGCGATAGCGATTTTGATTTTCGAGCCGGGAATTTCTACCTTTTCGTGATAGACAGAATTGGCATTGCGAATGCGCGTGAGCATATCCGCAATAGGATCAGTCATTGCCATAGGGAACCGATATCCTCCTTTCGATTGTTAAAAATTTTACCAGCTGGATTTAGTGATGCCGGGAATTGCGCCGGCGTAGCTCTGAACACGGAAGCAGATACGGCACATTTCAAACTTGCGGATGTAGCCGTGCGGTCTGCCGCAGATTTTGCAACGATTGTACTTGCGAGTCGAGAACTTCGGCTCTTTGCTCCACTTTTCGATTAAAGCTTTCTTCGCCATTTGATAATCACATCCTTAAGCGTTCGCGAAGGGCATACCCATGAGCGCGAGGAATTCGCGAGCCTCTTCGTCGGTCTTGGCAGTGGTCACGACGATAATATCCATGCCGCGAATCTTGTCAATCTTGTCGTATTCGATTTCGGGAAAGATGAGTTGCTCTTTGACGCCGACAGCGTAGTTGCCTCTGCCGTCGAAGGCGTTCCTGCTCACGCCGCGAAAGTCGCGAACACGAGGCAACGCAATGTTCATGAACTTATCGAGGAACTCATACATGCGGCGACCGCGCAGAGTGACTTTGCAACCGATAGCCATGCCTTTACGAAGTTTCCACGCCGCCAAAGATTTTCTTGCACGAGTGACAACGGGTTTTTGTCCTGCGATTGTCGTCAAGTCAGCGATAGCCGATTCTAAAACTTTGGCATTGCCGACGGCATCACCGACCGCCATGTTGATGACGATTTTTTCAAGCTTGGGCACCTGCATGACGTTCTTGTAGGAAAATTTTTTCGTCATTGCGCCGATAACCTCAGTCTTGTACTTCTCCAAAAGTCTGCTCACAATTCCACCTCCTTACAAAAATTTTTATTCGATGACCTCGCCGCATTTTTTGCAGACGCGAGAATTTTTGCCGTTTACTTCTTTGTGACCGATACGAGTGGGCTTGTTGCACGCGGGGCAGACGAGCTGAACTTTGCAAACGTGAAGAGGCATTTCCTTCGTGATGATGCCGCCCTGCGGAACCTTGAGGCTCGGTTTGCTGTGACGCTTGACCTTGTTGATGCCTTCGACGATAACCTTGCCGGCTTTGGGCATTGCGGTAATGATTTTGCCCTGCTTGCCTTTGTCTTTGCCCGAAAGGACGACAACCGTATCGCCCTTTTTGACGTGAAGTTTAACCAATGACAACTCGGCACCTCCTTTCCTTTACAAAACTTCGGGTGCGAGAGAAATAATTTTCATGAAATCTTTTTCGCGAAGTTCGCGGGCGACGGGGCCGAAGATACGGGTGCCGCGAGGCGTCTTGTCCTCTTTGATGATGACTGCCGCGTTTTCGTCGAAACGAATATATGAACCGTCGGGGCGGCGCAAACCTTTCTTGCTGCGAACGACAACCGCCTTGACGACATCGCCTTTCTTGACTTGCCCGCCGGGTGTTGCCGACTTAACCGACGCAACGATAATATCGCCGATGTTTGCATAGCGACGGAAGGAGCCGCCGAGCACGCGAATGCACATGATTTCTTTCGCGCCGGTGTTGTCGCCGACGTTCAATCTGCTTTGTTGCTGAATCAAGAAAAATCCTCCTTTC
>CAMVAG010000026.1 GCA_947165405.1 uncultured Selenomonadales bacterium | reverse complement strand
TTTATCGCGCCGAGAGGCGGCGTCCTTGATGTTTCAAATGAGACAGTTGATAAGCTTGTCTTGAATGATACAACGACGCCGACAAAGAAGCTGGCGGATTTGATTGTAAGTGACGAGCTGACCAGTCTCAAAGGCACGTCCAACGCAACGGATATAGATTCTGTCACGGTTGCGGAAGGCTCAACTTTGAATGTCGACTTCGCAACCAAAGTCAATGCACCGAGCGGAACGGTTACCGTCAATTCTCAAAAATATAATGCCGCTGCTGAAATTAAAATCGATTCGGACGGCACGACTTCCACGCTTTACACCGGCACCGTCAATCTCGACGATACCAATTATCCGACAGTCACGGCGACGAATGATTCTTCCAACTTGAAAGTCGAAAGCGGTTCCGTCACTGTCAGGGCATTTGAGGGCGAATTCGTCAGTATCGGCGACCTCGATTCGGGCGAAAGCTTCACTTTCAACGGCAAGACTTACACGCAGAGCGCGGTCGGCTTGATGAACGAAGAAGGCGAAATCAGCGAAGTACTCACAGGCAAGACGATTTCCATTATCGACCTTAATTCGGCGGCTTGGAGCAATATCATTGCGCCCGAAGACGGCACGCTTGACTTGAAAGCCGTAACGACCGATGCCATTGTCTGCGACGACATATCCAATCCCACAGAAAGACTTGCCGCCTTCAACTTTGCGGACGGAACACTTAAAGATAAAGGCAACGCAGCCGATACGATTAAGTTTGCAGATATTGCCGACGGGGCAAGCTTGACTGTTGATTTTGCCACGCAGGTAAATGCGCCGATTGGAACGGTTACCGTCAACACCAAACCTTACAACGGAACGACCAAGCTTCTTATCGATGCAAATGCTGACGGCAAGACTTCCACCTTAACGGACGGCACGGTTTCTTTGGCGAAGGATGATTCTGTTTCGACGACGACGGGCAATAAAATCATGCTAAGCGACGGCGACGGCATAACGGTTACTGTCAGCGGCGAAACGGTCACGGTCAACGGCTTGAACACCGGCGACATCTTCAAAGTCGACGACAACACTTATAAAATCGCGACGGGCGGTCTCATTGATACAAGCGGAAAATTCTGGACGGGCAAAGAAAATTATTCGGACGGTCTTACACTCGACGCGCTCGGACTTGCTTCCAACTGGACGACGGTTGTCATTGCAAAGGACGGAGCTTTAACCGTAAACGACAATACACTTTCCAACGGCGACACTTCAAAAATTGTTGACGACCTCGAAAATCCCACGAAAACTTTCGGCACGCTCACCAGAGATGATGACGGCAAATATTCCTTGAAGAAAGACGAGGACAATGAACTTGCAGGCATCACGGTCGACGGCGTTAAGATTGACATTGCAAACGACCTCGCCGACGTTCCGCTTACGATAATCAATTCGGACGGCACAAAGACTGTTCTTGCCGCCAAGACTTCCGAAAAATACACCGCCTTCACAATCGACGCGACAGGCAACAGCCCAATCGTCGACAACATGAATTCCATTGAACTTTCTTCCGGCAAATTCAACTTGCTTGACGGACAGACGCTCACGCTTGCCGAAGATTTTGGAAATGTTGAAGTCACGGCGGGCAACGGAACTTTCACTGTAGGCAATGAAACTTTCACTATCGCGGAACTTTCCGACGAGGCGAAGGTTGAATTTAAATTCGACACGAGCGGCGAAGTTGAGACAGTCAACGGCTTTGAAGAAAATTCGACCGCGACAATCGACGGCATAACTTACACCGCGCCCGAAGATAAAGCGATTCTCCATTACACCGACGTTGACGGCTGGTATTTCGACGGCAATCCTTATGACGAGTACACCGTCACCGTCGACGGAAGCGGCAACGTCTTGGTTCCTGCGGGCGTCAAATTCAGAGATGTTGTTTCAAGCGGCAATACACTTGCTGAAGACGGCACGATTAAATTTGCGGCGAATCTTTTCAAGACACCCGTCACTGTCATCAATGAAAATGCAACCGCTCTCAAAATAAATGACGCGAACGATTACACTTGGGCTGAAAACTTCGGCAAGAACAGCAAAGCCAAATTCACGGGCGACGGCGTCGAGGCAGAATCTTTGGCTGACGTTGCGGGCACGACGTTCAATCTGCAAGGCACGAACACAATCACGGCGGGCGACACCAAAATCACTGCCAACGCAGATGATTCGCCTGTCGGAATCGGTTCGAGCGGCAAGTCGATAAGCCTCGAAAAGTCCGCGAAGGTTGAAGCTCCCGCCGATATTAACCTCACACTCAACGCGGCACCTTACGAAGTCAACGGCGTCGACTTCACGGCAAGCGGCACGACTTCGGCTGTCACAACGGATAACGGCGTCAAGCTCGACCTCGCCGCAAGCGAATCAATCACTTACGACGGCATGACACTCAACAGCGGCACGGGCATGGCGACAATGGATAACGAGGATAACATTACGTTGACGGGCGGCGCGGTAGTCACCAACGCCACAAACAGAGCCGTTTACGTTGACGGCACGGTTATCCTCGACGATAAGACAATCAACACGACGCAAACCACTAAAGTCACCGAAACGACCAACGGTTTCGATACAGAGAAAAGAAACGTGACGGTCACGGGCGACGACGACGGCTACACGATTAACCTTGCAAATGATGACGTGCGCGGGCTTGAAAAAATCGGCAACAGCAACGGCGTCACGGTCGACGGGCTTTATACTTCGACGGTCAAGACGGACAAAGCCGGCTCCTTCACGACGAACGACAAGACTTTTATCTACAGCAACGACGCCGTTACTTACAGATTCAGAAACGGCAGCCTCTCCGCAATCGACAGCGTGAACAGCGTTATCGGCGACTTCATAGACAACATAGCCGTCAACGGAGACCCGATTAAAGTTGTCGGCGAATCGGACGAGCCTGTCACCGTTCTCGGCGACAGACGGAGCGTCGATAAAGTTGAGGTAAATTCCGCAGGCGTCTTTGAAGTCAGCGGCAAGACCTACGAAATTTTGGACGACGACTCTTTTGCCTTCGACATGAGCAAAGGAAAAGTCACGGGCATTGAAAGTTTGGAAAGCGGCAGCTTGGTAATCTCGCAGAAAGAATCGGGCTTCAACGTCAACGACGAAAAGATAACTTTAAGCGGCAACACCTCGCCCGTCACGCTCGGCATAGACGACAGCGAAATTTCTTCGGTCAGCGGTCTCGACGGCACAATCAACGGCTTGAAGAACGCGACAGTTTACGACTTGACTTCCGCCGTAATCAACGACAAAATCATCGACGTTAGCAACACCGACGATTTCGACGTGCTTGTCAGCGGCGGCAAGGCAAAGGAAATCAGCGGCATAACCGACGGCGCGACAGTCAACAGCGCACCCGAAATGACAATCGGCGCAGAAAACGGGACGTTCACTTTTGTCACCGACGAATACACTCTCAACGATACACTCGACGCGGTCTTTGACTTCCTAACCGACGAAAACAGCCGCGTCAGAGGGCTTGACAATTTCTCCGGTTCGGTCAGCGGTTCGTTCGACGGCTTCACAATCAACGGCAAGACTTTGAACTTGGCGGATCAAAATGTCACTGTCGAAACGGACGGCGAAAACATCACGAACATAATCGGCTTGGAAAGCGGCGGCTCCATTGACGGCGAAATCGGCGACACAAGCTTGGTTATCCCCGAAGGCGAAATTACGATTAACGGCACGGGCTTTAAGTTGGAAGGCGACGAGGACGGCGCGACCCTAAGCGGCAACGGTTCGGTTATCAGCGGGCTCGACAAAGACGCAACGCTTTCAATCGATAAATCGGGCACTTACGAAATTGACGGCAAGTCTTTCGATATTCAAGCGGGCGATTCGATTACCGCCAACCGCGACGGTGCTTATAAGATTGACCCGAAAGATCCTCCGATAACCGAGAAGACCGACGCCGAAGATATTCTTGCACGCGGCGACAATCCCGTTTACATTGATTCGACTTCTTCGGGCGCAAGTGCAGTTGACCTTTCGGGCGACAACGACTTGGCACTTATCGAAAGCCCCGACGCAAGAGTTACCGTCACGGCCGGCGAAGGCACCGATACCGTTGTTGTCAGGCACAACGCCGATGTCACGGTTGACTTGGACGAAGACGGCGGAACATTGATTATCCCGACGAAAGGCAACGTCACGCTTGAAAATTACGACGGCGACAATGCCTCCGTTAAAACTTACGAGTACAGCAACATAGTCGGCGCGGTCAAGTCCAACGAAATTAAATTCGGCGACGGCACGATGACTTTGGGCGACGCGATTGTAACTTTCGACCCCGAAGCCGGCAATATCGGTTCCACGACCGCCAATCTTGTAAATGCTCACGGCGAAAAACAACCCGTTGCTTTCACGCACGACGGCGGCGGCACAATCGATACGAGCGACTCAACCGAAAACTATTTGATTAAAGGCAACTACGCCGAAAGCACCGACGACACTCAAAAGAGCGGCGGCTCCTCAATCGTGGCGGGCATTGGCAACGACACAATCCTCGCGGGCGCAGGCGATTACGTCGACGCGGGCAACGGCTCCAATCAAATTTATCTCACCGATAGAGACTTGCGCAGATCCGTTTCCGAAGGCGCGACAATCCTCTTGGGCGACAACGGCTCCGATACCGTTCACAACTTCTCTTCGGGCTTCGACGGCAGCGACGACCAAATTTTGATTAAAGATTTGTCAGCCCTTGCCTTCGACTACGGCGCGGCAGACCTCGTCATGAAATCGGGCGGTGCTCAAATAACTTTCGACAGCCCGACGGGCGATAACGAGACAGCTTACGAAATTAAATTGACCGATGGCACCAACGAATACAATGCGGCGATAGCCAAAGAAAACGAAACCATTCAAGTCGGCGACGACAGCGCGGCAAATGTTTTCTTCGGCAATGAGAAAGGAATAAGCTTCAGCGAATTCACCGGCTCTGTCGAAGTCAACTTGAACGAGGCAACCGGCAACTTGAACGGCAGAACGGCTCAATTCTTCGGCATAGACAAAGTCGAGGCGGGCGCAGGAAATTCCTCACTTATCGGCGCGGCTGACACACCCAACACACTCATTGCGGGCACGGGCAACTCAAGCATTTGGAGCAATTCGGGCAAAGACCTCATGGTCGGCAACACGAGCGAAGATAAGAACGGCTCAACGACTTTCTACTACATGCCCGGTGACGGACGCGATACGATTCAAAACTTTGACTTCATGACCGGCACAACAGATGTTACTGCCGATTACGTTCAATTCGACGATTACAGCGGCGTGACCGAAGTGCTGTTGAGAGGCGACGATGTTGTTATCGGTATCAACAACAGCAAGGATGATTATTTGACAATCGTCGACGCAAAGGGCAAGAGCTTCCACGTCAACGACGATTTGATTGCCAAAGTCGATGCGCCGCTTGTCGAATACGACGGCTTCACAAATTGCTATGTCGGTATCGGAAACAACGTCACGATGTCTGTCGGCGCGAATATGGGTGACGTTGCGATTTGGTTGAGCGATGATTTGCTTGAGTATCACGGCATCAGATACGACGGCGATTTCAGAACTATCGACGCCTCGCAAGCAACCGGCAACAACACTTTGGCGGGCAACGAATTCGACAACTTGATAATCGGCGGCGCGGGCAGCAACAGCATTTGGGGCGGCTATGCTTCCTCGAACGACACGCTCGTCGGCGGCACGGGTCAAAATACTTTCTTCTTCGCTTTGGAGAACGGGCACGATGTTATTCAATGTGCACACGACGGCGACGTTGTAAGCTTGGAAGATATTTTCTACGATAACATTGTTCGGGCGGATGTCACCGACGGTGGCACGTTTATCGAATTGAACGACGGTTCCTCGCTTGAGATTCAGAGCACCGCCAATATCGATTATCGCCTGCAAGACGGCTCGACTTACACCGTCGACCGCACGAACAGAGAATTTGTTCAGAAGTGATTGGAAATTGGTAATTGATGGTCGGTGACCAAAAATTTTGCGGTTGCCGACCGCTTTTCTTTTTGCAAAGGAGGAAATTATTTTGTATGAGATAGAAGTTCGCTCGGCGTTCGAGGCGGCGCATTTCATTAAAGGTTACAACGGCAAATGTGCTCGCCTGCACGGACACAACTGGGAAATCTGCGCGGTCGTTCGCGGAGAAAATCTTGACAAGCTCGGCATGTTGATTGATTTTAAAATTCTCAAGGCGGAGCTCAATAAAGTTCTTGACGCCCTCGACCACAGGTATTTGAATGAGCTGGAGACTTTCGCGGAAGAAAATCCCACTGCCGAAAACATCGCCCGAAAAATTTTTGAAAGCCTCGCCGCAAGCAAAATCTTCAACGGCTCAACAAAACTGCACGCCGTCAAAGTTCAAGAGACGCCGAATTCCTGCGTGACGTATTATGAATAGCGCGAACGTCATAGAAATTTTTTCGTCGGTGCAGGGCGAGGGCAAGTACATCGGCTGTCGACAAATTTTCGTGCGCCTTGCCGATTGCAATTTGAGTTGCGCCTATTGCGACACGAATTTTAATCGCGCCGAGTTTTGCAAGGTTGAAACGGCGGCGGGCTCAATGATCTTCCGCGACGAAAAAAATCCTCTCAACGCCGCGCAGGTTGTCGAAGTCATAAAAAATTTCAGCGACGACGTTCCGACTCAAGCGGTGAGTTTCACGGGCGGCGAACCTCTTTTGCATTGGCAATTCGTTCGTGACGTGGCGGAGGCTGTGAAAAATTTTGGCGTGAAGATTTTCCTTGAGACGAACGGCACGCTTCCCGACGAGTTCGAAAAAATTTCGGACGCCGTCGATATTGTCAGCATGGATATAAAATTGCCGAGCGTAGGGAAAAATCTTTTCGCCCTGCACGAAAAATTTTTGCGAGCCGCGCAAGCCAAAGATTTATGTGTTAAAATCGTCGTGACGGGCGAAACGACTGCGGAAGAATTTTTTTCGGCGGTTGAGTTGATTGCCGGCGTCGACCCGAAAATTTTTTTAATCCTGCAACCCGTGACGCCGATAAAAAATGTGAAAGCGATCTCTGCGGAAAAAATTTTATCCTTCCAAGCCGCCGCGCTCCGCAAAATAAAAAACGTTCGCGTCATACCGCAAACGCACAAATTCATTAATCTGTTTTAGGAGGCGTCCATGTGAAACTGCATTTTTTCACCGTGAGAAACATTGAAGATTATCGGAAGTTTTATCGCTTCGATCCGCTGGTTAAGCAAGCGTTTGACGAAATGCATCCGCAGACAAAAGAAGATTTGGATCAAGCATTTTTTCTTAATTTAACAAAACACGTATTTAGAATGCCTGAAGGAATTTACGAATCACGAATTTGGGGCGAAACGGGTTTTCCGGGCTTGCGCTTGGATTTTAATTGCGGCTTGCGCCTCGATATACCGGAAGGAAATTTCCGAGTTAAGGTCAGCGATTTTGACAGCGGACAAATTTTTTTCGACAAATATATTTCGGGCGGCCGCTTGGTTTCACTGGATCAATATTTTGTTCGTTGGCAAGTGGAAGTTTTTTTGGACGAGCAAAAAATTTTTTCGCACGTGCTCAATCTCGAAGGACAACCCGTTACAATAATGTTCAAAAATCGTCCGGTTTTGGGCGACATGATTGCCTTTTTGCCGTATATAAGAGAATTTAAAAAATATCATCGCTGCAAACTGTCAATTTGCATGCACGATAAATTTCCCGAATTTGTTGCACAACTTTATCCCGATATTCCTCAAATTGACGAAGTAGATTTCAAAACTTATGCGACTTATTATCCTGCCATGTTTACGTCTCATCTTCCTATTGTGCCGGTCGATACTCGTCAAATGCCTCTGAATCGTGTGGGTGGAATGCTTTTGGGGATAAATTATCTTCCGCCGAAAGCCGTCTTTGAACCGACTGCTCCACCCGTCACGGACGAACCATATGTTTGCATTGCAGTGCAGGCAGCGGTTGCGCGAAAAGCTTGGCTTTATCCCGGCGGCTGGGATGTTGTCGTCGACTATTTAAAAAATCTCGGCTATCGGGTCTTTTGTATTGACAGAGAAGCAACTTCGACGACTGACGGTTACACTGTTTGCAAACCCGAAGGCGCGGAAGATTTCACGGGCGAACATTCCTTGCTTGAGCGGGCGAACATGCTGTATCACGCAGAATTTTTTATCGGCTTGAGCAGCGGGCTTTCGTGGATTGCCGATGCTGTCGGTTGCCCTGTTGTTATGATTGCCGGTTTCACTCAAAATTGGCACGAGTTCTATACGCCGTATCGCGTCGCCAATCGTAAAGTCTGCAACGGCTGCTTTAATGATATTCGAGTGGCTTATTTGGTTCCCGAACCTTGCCCTCATCACAGAAACACGCCGCGCGAATTGGAATGCCAGAAAAAAATTTCGCCGCGCATGGTCATTAATGCCATCGAACGCTTGATTATCGATAAAAATTTGACTCCGCCCGCACTCCGTTAAAAAATCTAATTTACATTAAAGGAAGTGTCTTATGTGAAAGTGCACTTTTTCACCGTGAGAAATATTGAAGACTATCGCAAACATTATCGTTATTATCCTTTAGTGAAAGAAGTTTTTGAAGAACTTCATCCGCAAACAATAGAAGAATTGGATCAAGCATTTTTTTTTCAATATGTAAAAAAAACAATGGGTGTACCCGAAGGAATTTATGAATCGCGAATTTGGGGCGACACAGGTTTTCCGGGCTTGCGCTTGGATTTTAATTTCGGGCTGCGTCTCGATATACCGGAAGGAAATTTTCGTGTTAAGGTCAGCGACTTCGACAGCGGAGAAATTTTTTTTGACAAGTACATTTCGGGTGGCAGGCTGCTTTCAGTGGAGCAATATTTTGTTCGTTGGCAAGTGGAAGTTTTTTTGGATGAGCAAAAAATTTTTTCACACGTGCTCAATCTCGAAGGGCAACCTGTAGCAATAACATTTAAGAATAATCCTATTTTGGGAGACTTGATTGCCTTTTTACCATACCTTAGAGAATTTAAAAAGTATCATCGCTGTAACTTATCGATTTGCTTGAATGATAAATTTGCCGAACTTGTTGCACAACTTTATCCCGATATTCCTCAAATTGACAAAGTCGATTTTAAAACTTATGCAACTTACTATCCGATTCTGGTGCAATCTCCTTTTCCTTTTGGGCTGGTCGATACTCGTCAAATGCCCATAAATCGAGCAGGCGGAATGATTTTGGGAATAGATTATCTTCCGCCGAAAGCTGTCTTTGAACCGACTGCTCCGCCCGTCACGAACGAGCCTTATGTTTGCATTGCAGTGCAGGCTTCAACCAATAAAAAAGCTTGGCTTTATCCCGGCGGCTGGGATGTCGTCGTTGATTATTTAAAAAATCTCGGCTATCGGGTTTTTTGTATTGATAAAAACTTAGAAGAAACCAACGACGGTTATACTGTTTGCAAACCCGAAGGCGCGGAAGATTTCACGGGCAATCATCCGTTGCTTGAGCGGGCGAATATGCTGTATCACGCAGAATTTTTTATCGGCTTGAGCAGCGGTTTAACATGGATTGCCGATGCCGTCGGTTGTCCCGTTGTTATGATTTGCGGTTTCTCGCAAGATTGGTCCGAATTTTATACGCCGTATCGTGTCGCTAACCGTAAAGTCTGCAACGGCTGTTTAAATGCCCCGCATGTTATGTTCCTCGTTGATAAGTGTCCTTTTCATAAAAACACGCCGCGTGAGTTGGAATGCCAGAAAAATATTTCGCCGCGCATGGTAATCGACGCCGTCGAACGTTTGATTGTCGATTACGGTTTGACGCCGCCGGCTCTTGCGTGACTTTCTTCTACTTTCTTTTGCATGCCCAAAAGAAAGTAGCAAAGAAAAGGGCACCTCGCAGGGGCGTAAAGGGTTAAGACAGACCCGCGCATCGCCTCATGATTTTTAGTTGGTGCGCCGCTGTTTTTGCATCACGCAAAAGACGCGGCGGAGGCCGTCATCCATGACGGCCTCTTTTCTTTGTAAAAAATTTTGTCGTTCGGTTGGAGGTAGGTGCAGGCAGGAAAAAATTTTTCCCTGTCTAATTTTTTTTGCGTGTATGCAAAGGAGAGTGAACGAAATGATTTATCGCGAATTGGGCAAGACGGGCTTGAAGGTCAGTGAAATCGGCATGGGTTGCGAAGGCTTCGGCGAAGAGAATTGCGCAATGACAAAAAAACTTTTCGACACGGCTCAAGAGGCAGGCGTTAATTATTTTGATTTGTATACTTCCAATCCTGCGGTGAGAGAGGCGGTCGGTGAGGCTCTGCGCGGGCGGCGTGAAAAATTTATCGCGCAGTCGCATATTTGTTCCGTGTGGCAGAACGGGCAATACAAAAGGACGCGCAAGTTGTCGGAGGCAAAAGCCGGCTTTGAAGAATCGCTCAAGCAGTTGCAGACGGATTATATTGACGTAGGCACGATTCACTACTGCGACGCCCTCGACGATTGGCAGGAAATTGTTTCGGGCGGCATTTTGGATTATGTTCGCGAACTCAAAGCGGCGGGAAAGATTCGGCACATAGGCTTGAGCAGTCACAATCCTCAAGTTGCGTTGAAGGCTGTCGAAAGCGGCGCGATTGAAGTCCTCATGTTCAGCGTCAATCCTTGCTACGATTTATTGCCCGCCTCCGAAGATGTCGAGCAACTTTGGGCTCCCGAAAATTACGAGGCAAATTTAACGAACATGGATCCCGACCGCCAAAGACTTTACGAGACTTGTCAACGATTGGGCGTCGGTATCACGGTCATGAAATGTTTCGGCGGCGGCGATTTGCTTGACGCTCAACTTTCGCCGGCGGGCGTCGCCTTGACTCCGAATCAATGCATTCATTACGCCTTGAGTCGTCCCGGTGTCGTTTGTGTTTTGGCGGGCGCGCATTCCGTCGAACAACTCAAGCAAAGCATTTCCTACGAGGAGGCGACCGACGCGGAAAAAGATTACGCGTTGACTTTCGCGAGCTTCCCGAAAATTTCTTGGCAAGGTCATTGCGTCTACTGCAGCCACTGCGCGCCCTGCGTCAAGAAGATTGATATTGCTTCCGTCACGAAGTTTTTGCATTTGGCGGAGGCGCAAAAAAATATTCCCGAAACCGTCCGCGAACACTACGCGATTTTGAAACATCATGCCGGCGAATGCATTCAATGCGGCGTCTGTGAAACGCGTTGTCCGTTCGGCGTCAATATCCGTGAAAACATGCGGAAGGCAAAAAATTTGTTTGGTTATTGAGGAGTGATTGAAATGTTTGAAGACGGCGCGAGGATTGATGATATTTTAAACCTTTTGAAGAAGCCGACTTTGGACAAAAACAAAAACAAACAAGACAATCAAGTTTCAGATTCGGCAATTCGTTACGAGTCACAAAGAAATATCGGCGACAGTAATATCAGATTTGAATTTGCGAGGAAACCGGAGGCATTGTTATGAGTAAAAAATTGGTTGCATTTTTTTCGGCGAGCGGCTCAACGCGCAAACTTGCCGCCACGCTTGCAGAGGTCGTCAACGCTGACACTTACGAGATTAAACCCGCGACGCTTTACACCGGCAAAGACTTGAATTGGAACGATTCGAAGTCGCGCTCTTCGGTTGAGATGGCGGATATAAATTCTCGTCCCGCGCTGGCAGACAAGGACGCAAAAATTTCCGAGTACGATACAATTTTCTTGGGCTTTCCGATTTGGTGGTACGTCGCGCCTCACATCATCAACAGCTTCCTTGAGAGCTATGACTTCGGCGGCAAGACGATTGTAGTTTTTGCAACGTCGGGCGGTTCGGGCTTCGGCGAGACGCTCAATCAACTCAAGCCCTCCTGCGCGAACTCAACGATTTGGATTCAAGGCAAAGTTTTTCGCGGGCGCACCGACAAAAATACTTTGAGCGATTGGGTCAAGACTTTGGCAATCGATTAAAAAAATTTTTCCAAGCAAAAAAAATTTCCCCCTCCGAATCAAAGCGGAAGGGGATTTTAAATTGTTGTCAAGTATTCAATCAAGGATGTAGATGTCAATGATTTGGCGACCGAATTCAAAACATTCGGCGACGCTGTCAAACGCAACGTCAATCTTGTGACCGACAATCGCGCCGCCCGTGTCTTCAGCGACCGCGTAGCCGTAACCGGGGATAAAAACTCTTGTGCCGAGCGGAATAATACTTGGGTCGGTGGCAATGACTCCGTGTTGGCAAATTGTTCCCAGAGCCGTGTAAGCACTCAAGCCGGGCTCCGCGCTGCTGTAAGCCGTTGCCTCAACACGAATCACACGACTGAACGCGGGAATATCATTTGAAAAGGCGTAGTCGTTCGAGGTGAAGAAGTCTTCGCCGTTGAGAGCGGAATAAGTTCTGTAACCGCAAATGCCGTCCGCCTTCATGCCGCGACTGCTTTGGAAATCTTTCAAGGCGTCAATAACATCCGCGTCTGCAATGCCGTCAATGTCTCCGTCATAAAAGCCGTATTCAACCAATTTATTTTGAAGGTGGACAACGCCGTCGCCTTGCATGCCGAGCTTTATGGTATCGCCCACGCCCGCATATTTTGCAACTTCGCTGACAGTATTCACGATGTTCAAGACCGAGCCGACGGAACTTGCCGAACTCACTGCACCGGCAACAGTCTTTTCGTGGTCGGGAACGTAATCGCCGGGCTTGTAAGTCGTTATGTCAATTTCGTCGTAAGCCGCCGCCCGCAAAAGTTTGTAGGTCTGCGCGCCGCACACTCCGTCCACTTCAAGACCGAGTGCCTCTTGAAAATTTTTGATGGCTTCAACCGTTGCCTCACCGTAAACGCCGTCCGCCGCCACTTGAAGAAGATTTTGTGCTATCAAATAATCTTGAATCTCTTTTACTTCTTTGCCTCTGTCGCCGTACTTCAACGCAGCCGCCGAGCAGAAACTTGAAAGGCACACGGCGAAAATCAGAATCAGCGTCGAAAGAACTCGCCTCAACTTCATTTCATCCACCTCGTTTAACCATTCTTTAATTTTGCGGCGATTATATCAACCCTTGCTGAAAATCTTATGGCAAATGAAAATTTTTTTACGGCTTGCAAAATTTTTTAACGCAGGATAAAATCTTGACGATATATAAATGTGGATAGAAATTTACAAGGACGTTAAGATAAATAAAGGAGATGTTTCAATTATGATGAGAGCTTTATGGTCGGCGGCGTCGGGCATGAAGGCGCAGCAGACGAATATGGACATAGTGGCGCACAACATTGCAAACGTCGACACCTACGGCAACAAAAAAGTTCGCGCCGAGTTCCACGATTTGCTCTATCAAACACTGCGCGACGCGGGCGGCACTTCCGGCAACGGCACTCAATTTCCTCAAGGCTTGCAAATCGGCTTGGGCGTAAAAGTTGCGGCAACCCACAGAGTCTTTACGCAAGGTCCTCTTCAGACGACAGACAACCCCAGCGACGTAGGCATTCAAGGCGACGGCTTCTTTCAAGTTCAACTGCCCGACGGCTCGACGGCTTACACTCGTGACGGTGCTTTTAAGCTTGATTCGGATCGTCGTCTCGTGACAAGCGACGGCTTTTTGCTCGTCCCGAACATCACGCTCGACGAAAATGCTCCCATCAGCAGTTTGGTTATCAGCTCGGACGGCCGCGTTTCAGATACTCCTGCCGGCGGCGAACAAACCGAAATTGGACAGATAACTCTTGTGCGTTTCGTCAACCCCGAAGGTCTTTACGCTTACGGCAGAAATCTTTTCTTGGAAACAACCGCGTCCGGTGCTCCGATTGAAAGCGAGCCCGGTCAAGACGGCGCGGGTGTCCTTGAGCAAAACACTTTGGAAATGTCCAGCGTGCAAATCGTCGAGGAAATGGTCAACATGATTGTTTCCCAGCGCGCTTATGAATCAAATGCAAAGGCGGTCACCACTTCCGACTCAATGCTTGAGACTGCCAACCAGTTGAAAAGGTAATGCGTAATGCGAAATGCGCAATGCGTAATGAAAATTTTTGTCGCGGCGTTAATCTTGGCAATGAGTTTAATGCCGCGAACTTTTGCATTTACGATAAACGGCGCAGAGGTGGAGCAAGTCGCGTTGGCGGCAGTGGAACAGGCACTTGCCGAACGCGGCGAAACGAGGCGGCACGAAATTTATTTTACAAACCACGCGCCCGACTTGAAACTTCCCGAAGGCGTCATCGACATCAAAGCCAATCTGCCCGCGCCGATAAGTTACGTAAGCTTGACACCCGTGCGCGCAACGGTTTTCGTGAACGGTCGCGCTCATCGGACGGTAAGCCTCACGGCGAACGTCAAAGTTTATGACACGGTGCTTGTTGCCTCTCACGACCTGCGAATTGAAATTCCCGTGACGGCTGAAGATTTTCATTTGTCTGAAGTCGCCATTGACGGACGCAACGAATACATTAAAGACGTTGCCGAGCTGGAAGGTTTGGTGCCGCACAGATTTATTCGCGGAGGCACGCCCGTCAACAAAGGCTACTTTCAACAACCCGTCGCCGTCAACAGCGGGCAGCGCGTCAACATTATCTTAAATTATAACGGCATAAAAGTTTCGGCTAAGGGAATCGTCATGACACGCGGGCGCATCGGCTCTCTTGTCAAAGTCAAGAACGAGACTTCGGAAAAAATTTTGACGGCGAAAGTTATTGACGCTTACACCGTTGAAGTCACCATGTAATA
>CAMVAG010000025.1 GCA_947165405.1 uncultured Selenomonadales bacterium | reverse complement strand
ACGCCATGTAGCGACACTGAAATTTGAATCTATTGACGGCGTCGTTGTAGGCAACATATTGCATTGCTTTGCCGGGCAGAGGAAAATAATCGACGAGACCGGCTTCAACGTAGGGCTTGGCGACTTCGGCTTGATTGTCGGGGCTTTCGTTGTCGTAAAGATAAAAGTGGTCGACGCCCGCAAGCAAATGATAATCCAACCACTCTTTGAGGTAATGTCCCTCGTTTTTCATGATGGCAACGACCGCCAAATCATACAGGAATAAATTTTTGTCGACCACTTACAAAACCTCCGTTCCCAGACCTGCCGCCGTGAACAATTCCAAAATAATCGAGTGCGGAAGTCTTCCGTCGATAATGTAAGCTTTATTCGTGCCTCTGTCCAGTGCGCGCAGGCAAGCTTCGACTTTGGGAATCATGCCGCCGCTTATGATACCGTCTTTGATAAAAGCCCGCGCCTCGTCAGCTTTGAGCGTCGAAATAAAACTTTTCTTGTCCTCAAAATTTTTGTAGACGCCTTCGGTGTCGGTGAGGAGCAAAAGTTTTTCTGCCTTGAGCGCGCCGGCAATGTCAGCCGCAACATAATCGGCGTTGATGTTGTAGCTTTCGCCGTCCTCGCCGACGCCAATAGGAGCAATCACGGGGACATAACCTTGACCGATTAAATCGTTGACGATTCGAATATTTACTTGCTTTGCCTTGCCGACGTAGCCTATATCAACTTTGGTTTTCTCGCCGTCTTCGTAGACCGTCGCCAATTTTTTTTCGGCTTGAATCAAATCGGCGTCCTTGCCGCTCAAGCCGACTGCCCTCAAGCCTCGACGATTTAACAGCGTGACAATTTCCGAATTGATTTTGCCGTCAAGAACCATCTCCGCAATTTCAACAGTCTCCTCATCAGTGACACGCAAGCCGCTCACGAAAGAACTTTCCTTGCCGAGCTTTTTGAGGAAGCCGGTAATTTCCGGGCCGCCGCCGTGAACGATAACGACGTTTATCCCGACGAATTTCATCAACGCAACGTCTTGCATGACGGAAGCCTTGAGTTCGTCGTTGACCATTGCATTGCCGCCGTATTTGATTACAATCGTCTTGCCGTGAAACTCTTGTATGTAGGGAAGAGCCTCGACCAAAATCGCCGCCCTGTCGCTCGCACTGAATTTTTCTTTCGGCTCAAGGGATTTTTCTTCGCGCTCGGCGTTCAATTCTTTCAAAGCCGCCTCGTGCATTTCGGCAGGCAAAAATTTTTTCAGCAACTCCGCCGCCATGTCAAATTGAATTTTTTCGTTAATCATTTTTCTCCTCCGTATCATTTTTATCGTTGTCGGGCTCGTCAATCTCTTCGTCTTCGGGCAAGTCAATCACTTCGTTGAAGGGCACGATTTTTTCCTCGCCGCGTTCGTTGTCGATATAGCGGAAGCCGTCTTCGGTGATAACCGCTTGGTCTGCCTGCAACGCCGTCGCCAATGCCGCGCTCTGCTGGTCAATCGAAATGATTCCGAAGTTGCTTAGAAGTTTTTTCAAGACGGTTTTTTTAGCCATTGCGTCAAAGTTCGTCGTCCACACGGAAGACTTTCTGCCCGAACGCAAATCGTAAGCGTAACTCTGCGAATATTTTTCGGCGTGCGCTTGAAGTTCCTCAATCGTCATATACAAAGATTTTTTGAAGCCGTTAAGAAGTTCCATGTAAGCGACATAGCCGACGACCTCGTCAGAAATTTTTTCGCCGCGAATTATTTCGCCCGTGACAAAATCAATTTCTTTTATTTGCCCTTCACGGACGGCAGAGGAATTCAATGTTCGATATTGTCCGCTGCGCATTGCAAGTTGAACGTAGCCGCGCCAGCCGAGTTGAAATTGAGCGTGCCCTTTGTAAGGAACGATGTGCGCGAAGCCGAGCGAGGGGTTTATCGGCAACTTCAAAGCCGCCGCAATGCCCGCCGCGCTCAATATCGAATTCGGCGAGCAGTCTTGCAATTTTGAATTGCTCCTCACGATTGTCAATATCGATGAGATAAACGACGGAGCCGATTGGTCAAGCAGTTCCTCGAAACGGCGTTTGATACTCATTGAGTTTAAAAGTTGTTGGAGGGTCGGGGCGTCTTGTTTCATGATTTTAAAACCACCTTTTTAATTCTTTGCACACAACACTATTTAAAATTTTTCTGCCTTTAAGCAATAAAATTTGACGGCATCCAAAAGATTTCCTTCCGTGAAAAAAATTCCTGCTTGAAGATTCGCCGCCTCCGCCGCCTCGATGTCGCGTTTGCTGTCGCCGAAAAGAATTGCATTCGCGGGATTGATTTTGAAATCTTTGCACGCCTGCAGAATCATGCCGGGCTTGGGCTTGCGGCAATCACATTCGCCGCTGAAATCGGGATGATGCGGACAAAAATAAAAGCCGTCGATATGCGCGCCGACCTCCGCCAAACTTTTCTGCATGAAGTCATGAAGGGCGTTTACGTCTTCGGAAGTGTACAGCCCGCGAGCAATGCCGCCCTGATTCGTGACGACGATTGATAAAATGCCGCGCTCGTTGCAAAATTTAATCGCCTCGCGTGCGCCGTCAATCCATTTAAAATTTTCGACTTGCCAAAGATAGCCGACCTCCTCATTTAAAACGCCGTCTCTGTCAAAAAAAATCGCTTCAATCATGCGCATGACCTCCTTAGAAAAAAAACCCTTGCGAAGAAAAACGCAGGGGAAAATTTTTTTGTCGTCGAAAAATTTTTTACGCGGTTAAATAATTCATTGACCTGCGATAAGCCGCCGTCGCCGCCAAAATTCGCGGTGAGGGTTCGTCGACTTGCCTGTAAAATTTTTTCTTGCTGTCTTTGGTTTGATTCGGCAAGTCTCTGTATTCTTCGGAGTTGGTGAACTTCGCCCATTCGTCTTCGAGGGCGCGAATCGTCCAGATATATTTTTCCATAATGTCTTCGGGCGTGTTTAATTCTTCGTCCGAATTTTTATCCGCTGAAGTTTTGTCGTCTTGAGTTTGAATCGATTGATTGAGTTCGCCGAAATTTTGATTCTCCATGCCGGAAATGTTCGTGTTGCCTTCCGCAGAGACCTCGCCGCCTTGTGCAACATTTGACGCACCGACATCGCCGATTAAATTTCCGCCGCCGCCTGCAAGTGCCGAGCCGCCTCCTTGACCGAGCGCGGAAAGTTCAGCCATTGCCGTCGAAGAAGCTTTAATCATTGCCCGCGTCATTGCCTCACGCGCCTCGCCTTTGGACTTGGCTTTTTTGAGTTCGGACTTGAGTTCTTCGCGGGCGTCGTCTGCTGCCTTTGCCTTTTTGTAAGTCTTCGGGTCGTTGACGCGCAAGAATCCGAGTTCCTCGTCAGTGAGCTTTTGTCCCGCCTTGAGCTTTTGCCTGATTCGCGCAAGTTTTTGTTGCTTGGCTTGGTTGGTCGAAGCTTTTGCCGCCTCGCGCAGTTTGTCGAACGTCGAGGTTGTCATTGAAAGCAAGTTGCCGTTCGCGTTCGTGAGTGTTTGTCCCGTTCGTATCTTGTGCTTTGCGGCGAAAGTCAAGTTCTGCCGTTTGACATACGAGCCGAGCGTTCCGATTGTCGCAAAATCCATTTTAATCGCCTCCTTGGCATATCAGCTGTCAGCTTTTAGCTTTCAGCTTTCAGAAAAAATTCCTAAACTTCCAATCACATTTTACAGGACAGCGCACAAGTTCGCAACTAAATTTATCGGCAAGCTTGCAATTTCGCTGTACGTGAAATAAAATACAATTCATTTGAAAAGCAATTAGGAATGCGCAATGCGAAATGCGCAATTAAAACCAAAATCATTACGCATTACGCATTACGAATTACGCATTGCAGTTAGGAGTTGTTTGACTTGATACTTGAACGGCTTGAAAAATTGCCGGTCGGCTCTTTCCACTATAAACTTTTGGTCGTGACGGGGCTGGGCTGGCTCTTCGACTCAATGGACACCGGATTAATTTCGTTCGTGTTGCCGGTTTTGGCGAGGGAGTGGGGTTTATCGCCGGAGCAAGTCGGTTGGATTGGCAGCGTCGGGTTAATCGGCATGGCACTTGGCGCGGTCTCTGCAGGAACGATTGCCGATAAGTTCGGGCGCAAAAATGTTTTCGCGGCGACGGTCATTCTTTACAGCGTGTCAACGGGTTTGTGTGCGGTTGCTTGGGATTACGAATCGCTGTTGCTGTTCAGATTTTTGGTCGGCTTCGGTTTGGGCGGAGAGTTGCCCGTTGCCGCGACGCTGATGAGTGAATACGCACCGAGTAAATTACGCGGAAGATTTATAGTTTTGCTGGAAAGTTTTTGGGGAGTCGGCTGGCTCGTGGCGGCTCTGATTTCCTACTTGCTGATTCCGCGATTCGGTTGGCATGTTGCATTCATAATCGGCGCATTGCCCGCGCTCTACGTCTTTTTAATCCGCTTGCACATGCCCGAATCAATTCGCTATCTGATTTCAAAAGGCAAAGTCGAAGAGGCTCGCCAAATAATTTTATCGCTGGAGAAAAAATTGGGCGTCGCAAGCAAACCGTTCGATAAAGATTTCGTCGACGAGGCCACGCCGATTTTCAAGCTGAACGTCTTCACGCTTTGGACGAAGGCTTTTCGAGTTCGGACGTTTATGTTGTGGATTGCATGGTTCGGAATCGTCTTCAGCTACTACGGAATTTTCATGTGGCTGCCGTCGATTGTCTTTTCGCAGGGCTTCGAAGTCGTGAAAACTTTCGAATACGTTTTGATAATGACGCTGGCACAGTTACCGGGCTACATTGCGGCGGCCTTCCTTGTCGACATAATCGGGCGTCGATACACGCTTTCAAGTTTCCTTTTGATGTCGGGCGTGTGTGCTTACTTCTTCGGGAACGCGACGACGAGTTATGAACTTTTGGCTTGGGGCGCGGCAATGTCTTTCTTCAATCTCGGTGCTTGGGGCGTTATTTACACTTACACACCCGAACTTTATCCTACGGCGATTCGTGCGCTCGGTTCGGGCTGGGCGGCAGGCTTCGGAAGAATCGGCGGCATGATTGCTCCAATGCTCGTCGGTGTTTTGCTCGTGAGCGGCGCGCAAATGAATTCAATCTTCCTGATGTTCGCCTCGGTCTTCATAATCGTTTCGCTGATTATTTTGAGTCTCGGCATTGAGAGCAAGAAAAAATCTTTGGAAGAAATCGATTCCTCGTTCAAAGTCAAAACGACTTAAGGACAGGTTATAATTTTTCTTATAATCTGTAACTCCTAACCTGAAACACCGCCGCTTGATAAAAATTTTTTTCGCGAATATAATTGCTCATCGAAAGGGGGACGCTCTTTTGAACGAGCAATTTTTTTTTGACACGACAGAAATTTTTAAGGACTTGAATCCCGAACAACAAGAGGCGGTTAATTGCATCGACGGACCGCTTTTGATAATGGCGGGCGCGGGCTCCGGCAAAACACGAGTGCTCACCTGCCGCATTGCAAATCTTATCGCGCAGGGAATTTTGCCGCGAAATATTTTGGCTATAACCTTCACGAACAAAGCCGCCAACGAAATGAAATACCGCGCCGAAAAATTAATCGGCTCGCCCGCAAGAGGAATTATCTTGAGCACGTTCCATTCCTTCTGCGCCCGGCTCTTGCGACGCGAAATTACAATCACCGGCAACTTCAACACCAACTTTGCAATCTACGACGCCGGCGACAGCAAGACTTTGATAAAGCAGTGCGTCAAGGATTTGGACTTGGACGAAAATTTTTTTGCCAATGTCAGTTTCAGAATCTCCGACTTCAAAAATAATTTGATTGACCCCGCTCATTGCACGCAGATGATTTCAAGCAGAGACCTTCGCTACAAGATGAACGTGCAACGGATTTACGAACTGTATCAGCAAAAGCTGCAGGAAAACAATGCGCTCGACTTCGACGACTTGATTTTTTTCACCGTGAAAATTTTTGAGGAGTACCCCGAAGTTTTGGCGAAGTATCAGGAGCGGTTTCAATACATTTCGATTGACGAATACCAAGACACGAACGTCGCGCAATACGTCTTGACGAATCTGCTTGCCGCCAAGTATAAAAATCTTTGTGTGGTCGGCGACGCTGACCAATCGATTTACGGCTGGCGCGGCGCGGACATGAGGAACATTTTAAATTTCGAACGCGATTATCCAAATGCGCGGGTTATCATGTTGGAACAAAATTATCGTTCGACGAAAATCATCTTGGACGCCGCAAACGCCGTTATCCGAAACAACTTCGACCGCAAGCCGAAAAATCTTTGGACGCAAAACGCAACCGGCGATAAAATTAAATTCATTCACTGCAAGAACGACAAGGAGGAGGCGGCACTCGTCGCAAGAGAAGTTCGGCGGCTTGTCGCGGAAGAAAATTTTCCTTACAACGAAATCGCTCTGCTCTATCGAACGAACGCTCAATCCCGCATGTTCGAGGAAAAATTTATGCAGCTCGGAATTCCTTACATCATAATCGGCGGGCTCAAGTTTTACGACCGCAAAGAGATTCGGGACATCGTCGCCTATCTTCACGTGATAAACAATCCTCGCGATAACGTTCACCTCATGCGAATTATCAACACGCCGCGCAGAGGGCTAGGCTCAACGAATATGAATCGCTTATCGACATTCGCGGAAAGCCGGGGGCTTTCGATTTTTGAAGTCGTCGCCGACGGCAAACTCTTGGAACAAGTTGACGGGTTGACTCCGAAATTTCGCGCCGGCATTAAAAATTTCGTGGCAATGATGATGAGTTTCACCGAGTCCGCAAAAAATTTCACCGTCGACAAATTGATAAGCCTCGTCCTCAAAGAATCCGGCTATATCAAAATGCTCCGTGACGACCGCGAAAACGGCAAGCAGGAAAATATTTCTCGTGAAGAAAATTTGGGCGAATTCGTCGGCAGCGCGAAAGATTTTGTCGAATTGAATCCCGAAGGAACCTTGCAAGATTTTTTGAATCACGTCGCCTTGATAACTGACATCGACACCCTCGACGAAAAAGAATCCCGCGTGAAGCTCATGACGGTGCACGCCGCGAAGGGCTTGGAATTTTCGGCAGTGTTCGTCGTCGGCATGGAGGAAAATCTTTTTCCGCACGCCAATTCAATCGACAGCGAGGATGAACTTGAGGAGGAGCGGCGCGCCTGCTACGTTGCACTCACCCGCGCCAAGAAAAAACTTTATCTCACGGCGGCGGATGAGCGTATGTTTTTCGGCAAGATAAGGCGTCAAAAAATTTCGCGCTTCGTCGAGGAAATTCCGGCTCCTTGCATTGACGGAAGATTTATCGCGCCCTTCAAGAAAAAATCTTCCGCAATGACTCAATCGACTTACAAACCTCCGACGGCTTATCGTTCCGCGCAAATGAAACCCGTTGAAAAAAAATCTGCGGCGATTGTCGTTTGGCAAGTCGGCGACCAACTCAATCACAAGAAATGGGGCTTCGGCACCGTCATGGAAGTCAAAGGGCAAGTCATAACGGTTGCCTTCGCGAATCCCGAAATCGGCACGAAAATCCTCAAGGCAACTGCCGCACCGATTAATAAATTTTGAGGCGGTGAACTTCATGGACGTTTCTCAAGTCAAGGCGGAGCTGATTCAACTTCGCAAGGAAATTCGGCGGCACAACAAAAAATATTACGAACTCGACGCGCCCGAAATTTCCGATTACGAATACGATAAATTGATGTCGCGGCTCAAAGAATTGGAGGCGGCTTATCCCGAATTTATCACGGCGACTTCACCGACGCAACTTGTTGGCGGAGCGGCTCGACGCGAGGCAGGCAAGTTGGTTTTGCACGACGTGCCGATGTTGTCTTTGCAAGACGTGTTCAATCGCGAGGACGTGGAAAATTTTATCAACGACGCGATAAAAAAATTAGGCGAAGTTGAATTCGTCGTCGAGGAAAAAATTGACGGCTTGTCTTTGGCGTTGCGATATGCGGACGGCAAGTTGATTCAAGCGATAACCAGAGGCGACGGCACTCAAGGCGAGGACGTCACGGAAAATGCTTTGGTTATCGGCGACGTGATTCAAACTTTGTCTGACGCGCCGAAATATTTTGAGATACGCGGCGAAGTTTACATGACGAAGAAAAATTTTTTGGCGACAAACGCTCGGCAAGAAAAACTCGGCTTGAAAATTTTCGCCAACCCTCGAAATTGCGCGGCGGGAACTTTGCGACAACTTGACAGCCGAATCGTTCGCGAACGGAAGCTTTCGATGTTCGTGTTCAATCTTCAAAAGGTTGACGGCGTCGAAATTCAAAGCCACACGCAAGCCTACGACTTCATGATTCGCAACGGGATAAAAATTATTCACGGCTACAAAGTTTGCAAGACGAGCGAGGAAGTTTGGGCGGCGATTGAGGAAATCGGCAAGCGGCGTGAAAATCTTGACTACGACATTGACGGCGCGGTTGTCAAGGTCAACGATTTTTCTCAACGCGAACAACTCGGCGCGACCGGCAAATTTCCGCGTTGGGCAGTGGCTTACAAATATCCTCCCGACGAACGCGAAACCGTCTTGAAAAAAATTGAGTTGAGTGTTGGCAGAACCGGCAGAATCACTCCGACGGCGGTCTTTGACGCGGTCAACCTCAACGGCACAAAAGTTGAGCGCGCCACGCTCCACAACCAAGACTTTATCGCCGGGCTTGACGTTCGTATCGGCGACACGATTAAAGTTTACAAGAGCGGCGAAATTATTCCGCGAGTGAGCGGCGTCGTTTTGTCGAAGCGTCCCGAAAATTCCGCGCCGTATAAATTTCCCGAAACTTGCCCTGCTTGCGGTCACAAGCTCGAACGTGAGAGCGTTGATTATCGTTGCGTCAATCCGAATTGCCCCGCGCAACTTGAAAATCATCTGCTGAATTTTGTCGGGCGCAACGCAATGGATATCAAAGGGCTCGGCGAAACTTCAATCCCGAAACTCATCGCCGAAGGTCTTTTGAAAAATGTTGCCGACGTTTACAAGCTTGCCAACCACCGCGAGGAATTGCTTGCGAAAAAAATTTTCGGGCTTGCGAAGGCTACGGATAAAATTTTGGCGGCGATTGAAGAGAGCAAAAAAAATTCGCCCTCGAAACTTTTGACGGGCTTGGGAATTTTCGGAATCGGGAGCGCGGCGGCTCGTGACTTGATTCAACATTTCGGCGGGCTTGAGGAACTTTCAAAGGCGACGCTTGACGAACTGCAAACGGTGCCCGACATCGGCGAGGTCACTGCGCGGCATGTCAGAGAATTTTTTGACGACGCGGACAATCTGAAAATTTTATCGGCTCTCAAAGAGGCGGGCTTGACCATGACCGAAGAGAAAAAATTTTTCGACGAAAGCTCACCGATTGCCGGGAAAGTTTTTGTGTTGACGGGCAAGCTTGAGAAATTCACTCGTGAGGCAGCCGGCGAACTTATCACGGCTCGCGGCGGCATTGTCAAAGGCAGTGTCACGAAGACCACAAATTATCTTGTCGTCGGTGAAAAGCCAGGCTCGAAGCTCACGAAAGCTCAAGAGCTCGGCATAAAAATTTTATCCGAAGAAGACCTCGATAAACTTTTGACGGAATGAAAAAACTAACAACTAAAGATTATTGAAGTCCTTTAAAATTCTCTCGATAATTTTTTCCGTCGAATCTTTGTGCGTGTCGAAAATTTTTTTCGCAATGTCTTGACGCTTCTCGAACAAAGGATCATTGCCCGCAAGCAAATCCTCAAGATGACGCTCGACATCTTTCCAAGTGTGAGCGATGTACATTGCCGCGAACATTTCCTCGTATTCGGGCAAGGGGCGCGCCTTCGGATATTCGCAATAGATAATCGGTCTGCCCGTGAGGAAAAACTCAACCATAATCGACGAATAATCCGTGAGGAAAATATCAACCTTGCGGATGCTGTCGAACATGCCCGCAAGAGTTGTTTGACGATAAATATTATTCTTCTTCAGCAGCTCGTCATAGGCGTTGATTTTTTCGCGGGTCATAAAATTTTTTTTCATCAGCTCGTTAAAGAGGTCGGGGTGCGGGCGGAAAATCAATTCGACTTTGCCGGCGTATTTTTTACTCAACGCGACGAAATTATCTTTGTAATCCATGAAGTGACTGCCGCCGATTTTGTCGTCGAAATTCCAGCGCGGCGACCACAAAATATTTTTCGCGGCGGAAGTTTCTTTTTCCAATTTGTAATAAGGCTTCAACGCGGGATAGCCGAAAAATTCGACGTGCTGATAATTCATGCTGACATCTTGCGGAAAATTTTTTTCGAACTCGGCTTTGACGGTCTCGGCGGACGCAAAGAAAAGATAAACGTTCCTCCAAAAATTCGGGAACTCTTCAAACAACCTGTCCGAAAAAATTTTTGACAAAGTCGCGCCGTAAGATATGACGCAGATTTTCGCGAACTTTGCAATGTCATTCGTGCGGAAGCCGGGAAAATTGCGGCGGCTGTCGTAGGGATTGGGCAGGAAGACATAATCGGGCTTGAGCTTTTCGAGCGTCATCAAGCTGTAATCGTAAATCACATCGTCGGGATATTTTTTTTGAAAATATTCCCAAGCCCTGTCCAAATATTTGTAATCGGCTCCCGCGTAGACGATAAGAAAAGTTTCAAACTCCTCGCGCTCCTTCATTGCCTCGTAGACGGGCAAAATTTTTTCGCCGGAAACAAAAGAATTCGCCATGAACGCGACGCGAATTTTCCTCTGCTCGTACCGCAAAAAATTTTTCCGCCAAAGCCAATAGGTTGCAATTTCTTCGTCGGTGTAATTTGTTTCCGTGCATTGATTCAGGAAGACGGCTTGAACCTCGCGAACCATTTTCTTCGACCACAAATGTTGATTGAAAGGAATCTTCAGCTTCGTCGGCTCAATCAACTGAATCATTCCCAAGACGGCAAGCTCGCGTTCGGCTCGGTTGATGTTTTGATTGTACCATTGCAATAATTTTTCGGCGTACTTTTCCGCAATGAAACGCAGCGTCGGATTTTCAAGCCGAATCGCCAAAAGTTCGATGTATTCCGCGTACCAAGATTGCTCTTCTGCTTTTTTCAAGTCTGCAACGGAAATTTTAAGCAACTTCGCCGCCAAAGATTTCTTCTTGAAAAAAATTACGGCTTCGGGATTCAGCTTCTTGTAAAAATCCAGCTCGGCTTGAACTTTGTCCTTGTCACTCAATGTCAATCACCTCGCTTGAATTTTCTGCGCGGCGGCGTTTATCCCCTGCAATCTTCGTGATATAATGGCAAAAAAGTTTTTAGCTTTGAGCCGGAGGTTGTTGGCAAATTAAAACGGCGGCTTTGATTGAACGTTCAATGACTTTTGAAGTTTTCTTCTACTTTTCTTTTGTAACGTCATCCATGACGGCCGGGTTCAAGCCACCCGCTGCGTTTCGACTTCAACAACAACCACTAATCACTGACAATTAAACAGGAGGCTGAACACATGACTAAAACCGATTGGAGAAATTTTTTTGAGACAAAAGTAAATCGTTGCAAAGTGTTGGTTATCGGCGACATAATGATGGACAGATATTATTACGGCGAGGTGAAAAAATTCGCAAGCGACGCGCCCGTGCCCGTTGCGAAAATCATTAAGCGCAAGGCTTCACTCGGCGCGGCGGCAAATATTGCGAACAACTTGGCTCGGCTCGGTTGCAAAACGGCGGTCACGGGTTTCGTCGGCGACGACCACAACTTCGAATTGCTTTCCGACCAACTTTATGAAAGCGGCATCGACCAAGACGGTTTGATTGCCACCGAATGGCCCACGACGACGAAAATCAGAATCATGAGCGGGCATGTTCAGATGTTCCGCATGGATTTTGAAGACCTCGCGCCGCGCACCGAAGAACAATTCGATGCGTTGAAAAGTTTCGTCAAGCAGCGGCTCAATGAAAGCCTCGACGCGATTGTCCTTGCCGATTACGAGAAAGGCGTTTGCACGGAAAGATTTTGCGCGTCGGTGATTCGGGCGGCTCACAATCACGGAGTGCCGGTCGTCGTCATGCCTTACGGTCAAAGGTGGATTAAATACGAGCAAGCCGATTACGTCACGCCGAACGTCGCCAAGATAAATAAAATCCTGCTCAGCCCCATATCGACGGAAGACGACGATGCTGCGGAACGAGCAGGACGATATATCATGCGCAAATTCAAAATCAAAAATGTTTTGGCGACGCGTTCGGCTTCGGGCGTCACCCTCGTCACGGAAGATGACGTGTTCCATTTGCCGACACAAGCTCAAGAAGTTTTCGACAGCGCGGGTGTTGCCGATACGGTCGCGGCGGTTTTCGCAATGGCTTTGGCGGGCGGCTTGAAACCTGTCGACGGCGCGTACATTGCAAACATTGCGGCGGGCATTGTCTTGAGGAAGTCGGGAACTTACGCCATCACTCGCGAAGACGTTTTGAGAGAGCTTGCCGGTTAATTACGTTTAACGATTGGCGATATGTTGTCGTTCAACAATATTTTAAGCGGCGGCATTTGAGGAAAGATTGTAGTAGACGCCGCGCAGTTTCATCAAATTTTCGTGCGTGCCTTCTTCGGCTATGGTGCCGTGTTCCAAAACCAAAATCCTGTTGGAATTTCTTATCGTCGCCAAACGATGGGCAACGGTTATCGTCGTGCGGTTCTCTGAAAGTTTTTGCATGGCGCGTTGAATTTGGCGTTCGGTTTCGTTGTCGAGGGCTGAAGTTGCCTCGTCGAGGATTAAAATTTTCGGATTGCGCAGGAACATCCTCGCGATTGCAATTCGTTGCTTCTGCCCGCCGCTAAGTTTGACGCCTCGCTCGCCGATAAAAGTATCGTAGCCGTTCGGAAGGTCGCTTATGAATTCGTGAGCCTCCGCAAGTTTCGCCGCCTCGATAATTTCTTCGTCGGTGGCATCTTCTCTGCCGTAAGCAATATTATCCTTGACGCTTGCCGAAAAGAGGAACGTGTCTTGCTGAATCATGCCGATTTCCTTGCGCAAGCTTTCGGTCTTGACGGTTTTAATGTCGCGCCCGTTGATTGAAATTTTCCCGCCGTCAAGTTCGTACATGCCCAAGAGCAATTCGCAAAGAGTGGTTTTGCCGCCGCCGGTCATGCCGACAATCCCGACGTGTTCGCCCGCCGCAATGCTCAAGTTGAAGTCGTTAAAAATCTGCGCGCTGCCCTCGTAGCCGAAATTCACATGCGAAAATTCAATTTCGGAAGCCGTCTCAAGTTTGGCAACGCGTTCGGCTGAAAGTTCGTCGGATTCGGGAAGGTTCATAAGTTCGCGATAACGTTCGACGCCTGCCATGCCGCGCTGATAAACTTCCGTCAACATCATCAGCTGAAAGACGGGTCGCATGCAAAGCATCATGTAAAGCAGGAAGGCAACAAGGTCGCTGATTTTCATCAAGCCGAAAGTTATCAACATGCCGCCCAAAACTATTATCGTCAAGTTCATGACGTTGGAAAAAAATTCTACGCCGCCGTGAAGTTTGCCGACCGTCTTAAATGACATTTCTTGAATCGACAAAAGATTTTCGCCGGCGCGGAGCATTTTATCAAGTTCCTTTTCCTCGCAGCTGAAGATTTTCACGAGGCGAATCCCCTGCAGACTTTCGGCGATTTGTCCGCTGAGGTTGCCGGTATTTTCCCGCGCCTTCATGAATAATTTTTTCATATCGCCGTTGAGTTTTATCGTCGTGAAAGTTTTAAACAGCAGCAGAGCCGTCACGATTGTTGCCAGTTGCCAATTCAGATAAAACAGCAACGCGACCGAGCCGAGCATTGTGATTGAGCAGGTTATGAGCAAGTGAGGGATTGCAAACATGAGGTTGCCGACTTCCGCAATGTCATTGACGAGCCGCGAGAGAAGTTGTCCGCTTTGCGCGTTGTCGTAGAAGGAATAGCCCATCCTCAACAGGTGGCGGAAAAGTTTTTCGCGCATGGCGAATTCGATTTTTGCACCCATGCCGCGCCCGACGACTTCCACTTTGTAATTGAGGAAATAATTTGCCGCGTAAATCGTCAAGAGTGCGCTCGCCGTCAAAAACATTTCAGCCGAGATACCGTGCGGCAAAAGTTCATCCATGACGTGGCGAATCAACATCGGCGACAAAAGTCCGAGACCCGCGCCGATTAACGAACCGATTACCACAAACGAAAACGCCCGCTTGTGAGCCGCATAAATTTCCGCGAAGAATTTCAGCCTCTCCTTGAGCATGAAAAATCCCTCCTTGTCAATCAACTCAATAAAAATCATCCTCTGCTTCCTTTTGAATTTGTTCGGACAGCTGCTCAAAAATTTTTTCCAGTGCCTGCTTGAGAATTTTCTTTTCTTCCGTGTTGAGGGTAATGAACAGCTCCTCGTAATCGGGCTTTTGCAGTTGAAAAGTTTCGCCCTTTTCAGTGAGTTCGACGATTAACGCCCGCTTATCCGTCGTTGACCTCTTGCGCTGAATGTAGCCGCTGTTCTCCAATTTCTGCAAGAGTTCGCCCAATGACTGCGGACGAATGTCCAAGATAAAGCCGAGATCTTTTTGGCTTACGCTGTTCATTCTTCGCAACGCCGTCAAAATTCTTCCTTGCCCCTGTCGAGGATCCAAGCCGCCGAAATTTTTTCCGTACCACATCATGTTGTAGCGGTGCAGCAGATGATTCGTCTCAAGGAAAATGTTCGTCAAGTCATTTTTCTTATCCATTGATAAGCCCTCCCGAAAATTCAAGGTACCTTGCAATTAATATGATACATGGTACCTTAGAATTAGTCAACACGAACGCGGGCTTTTTAACGAACTCTTAACGCTTTACAAGACGAAAAAATTTCTGTACACTGCAACTATTTATCGGGATAGGAGAGAAAATTTTATGGTAAGCATA
>CAMVAG010000024.1 GCA_947165405.1 uncultured Selenomonadales bacterium | reverse complement strand
CCAACTGCACCGATTATCAAGCTCGCCGCGCCAATATAAAATTCCGCCGCGATAACAAATCCAAACCCGAATTTGTTCACACGCTTAACGGTTCGGGCATTGCGGTCGGGCGGACGGTCGCCGCGATTTTGGAAAATTGTCAGCAGGCAGACGGCTCAATCAAAATTCCAAAGGCTTTGATTCCTTACATGGGCGTCGAGGAAATTCGCGCTTGAAATCATTGATAATTTTATTTTCCTGTGATAAATTTTTGTCGATAAAAAAATAAGCGTCAAGAGACGCCCGAACTTGATTAAAGCGGTTTTACCCCCGTAATATTTATAGGTGTTACGAAAGATTCCGGTCTTCAAAGCTTTGCAGAGCTTAGGAGGCCGTATTTGTTAGCAGCCAAAGAATCAGAATCACGAAGAACATAATCCTCAATTTCTTCAAGCAACTAAATTTTATGTTCTTCGCCCCAAGCACACAGACCGTCAAGCAAAGGGATTAAAGATTTTCCGCGCTCGGTCAAAGAGTACTCCACCTTCGGCGGAAGTTGGTCGTACTCTTTTCTTTTTATCAAGTCGTCCGCCTCAAGTTCTTTCAACGTTCGATTTAACATGAAGAAAGAAATTTCCTCGCCGATATAACGTTTCATTTCTCCGAAGCGCACGACGCCGAATTCCATCAACGTGTAAAGCACGCGCATTTTATATTTGCCTTTAATCAGCTTGAGTGTATAAGCCAAGCCCGTGTCTTTGAAACTTTCATCGCCTATGCATCGTTCCATTGAACAAACTCCTCTAATGAAATTATTCGTATTGCTACAAAAAATTTTTTTGATATTATAACACCGTGTGCAAGCGAAAATTTTTTGGAGAGTGATTTAATTGAGCAGAAAGATTGTTGTACTCAACGGCAGCCCGCGAGCCAAAGGCAACACTTCCGCGTTGGTCGAAGAGTTTGCAAAAGGTGCACGTGAGGCAGGTTGCGAGGTCGAAATTTTTTTCCTCGACAAGATGAACATTCACGGTTGCAAAGGTTGTTTCGGCGGCGGAAAAAATTTTGAGCACCCCTGCGTTCAGCGCGACGACATGGAAAAAATTTATCCCGCATATCGTGAGGCTGATGTTGTGGTTTTGGCGACGCCGCTTTATTATTGGAACTTCAGCGGACAACTTCGCACGGCTTTTGACAGACTTTTTGCCGTTGCCGAATGCGACCCGAACTATGCCAACCCGAAGAAAGAATCCGTCTTGCTTATGGCGGCGGAAGGTTACGGCTTCGACGACGCGCTGACTTATTATCAAAATTTGATGAAGCATCTCGGCTGGACGGAGCGCGGTCACGTTTTGGCGGGCGGCGTCATGAAAGTCGGCGACATCAAAGGTCACAAAGAACTCAACGAGGCTTACGAACTTGGAAAAGCTGTCGCAAAAGGCAACGGGCTTTGAAGAGAATTTTTGTCGAAGGCTGAACGTTACAAATTTTTGGCAGGATATGCGGCAAGTTCAATGCGAAGAAAATTTTTATGACGATTAAAAACCGCGAAGCCACAGTGGCGAAATAAATTCTGCGCGAAAAAATATTTTCTCAAGCCGAATCCTCTTCAACCGTTGATATTGAAAATTTGGAAAGCTGCTTGTATAATGTGCTTGCCGGCTCCTTAGGGGCTGTTGAAAAACTCTGAACAGGTGACGGTTCTTTTTCCGCCTGACTTTGTTGTTTCGCGCTCGACGTACCGCAGTACGCCTTCGCGCTTACGCCTCGTCAGTCGAAAAAATTCCTCGTCACATGATATTTTCGAGGTTGCCAACATGCTCCGGCGAGCAAAAAAAATTTTTCAAAGGAGGTTCGCCATGAGAAAGTTATTGGGAATTTTTTTGGCAGTCATTCTTTTGGTGACATGCGCGGGTTGCGGCGGCGATAACAAGCCTGCCGAACAGCCCAAGCAGGAAGCCGCTCAAGAAACGAGCGACAAAGTCGGTGCACTTATGCCAATCGGTTTGGACGAAGAAGGTTACAAGACTTGGACGAAGAGTATCGCCGAAGTTGAAGGTCAGCCCGCCGAATACAAAGTTCCGCACACGGTCGTTTTCTTCAACGATCTCAATTCAATGTTGGCAGCACTCAAAGCAAAACAAATCGACCGTTTCGCAGTAAGCAAAAGAGTTGCCGATTACATTGCCGCCCGCAACGATGACGTTCAAATTATCGACTACAACTTGAAACCGATTCTGGGCTACTCAATGGCTGTGGAAGAAAAGAACGCGGCGACAATCGAAGAGATTAACAAAGCTATCAATGCCATGAGAGAAGACGGCACGCTTAAAAAACTCATCGAAGACAACATTACAAATCTGAAAGGTGACCCCGCTCCCGTTGAAATTGCAAAAATCGACGGCGCGGACACAATCAAAGTTGCCGTGACGGGTGATATGCCGGGCATGGACTGCATCCTCGCTGACGGAACGCCTGCCGGCTTCAATGTCGCTTTCCTTTCCGAATTGAGCAAACGCATTAACAAAAACTTCGAACTTGTTTCCATTTCGTCTGACGCTCGCGGCGCGGCACTTTCTTCCGGTCAAGTCGACGCTCTCTTTTGGGTTATCGGCACCTACGGCCAAGACGGAAAGGCTTTGCCCTATCCGCTTGACAGCATGAAAGGCGTTGCAATCTCGGTTCCCTACATGATGGACAGCCGCGTCGGTTTGGCTTTGAAAAAGTAATTGACGTTCGCAAGATCTTATCGTAAAAATTTTTCCTTCGAGGCAACTCGGAGGATTTTTTGTTATCATAAAGTCGAGGTGATTTGTGTGAAAAAAATTTTGGATTCGGCGTTGCTGATTTTGTTTTTCGTCGGCTTGTCAAGTAACTTCATGAGCGCGCAGATTCACGAGGCGGCGGGAATAATTTTCCTCATCGGAGTCATCGCTCACAACGTTTTGAATCGCGGCTTCTACAAAAATTTTCTGCGCGGGAAATTTAATCGGCGGCGGCTCGTCAATCACGCGACGATAATTTTATTCGCGGCAAGCGTCGTGACTTTGGCAATATCGGGCGCGGCTTTGGCTGAATTTTTTTCTGCACCGGAAATGAATTGGCGGTCGATACATTTGGGCGCGGCGATTGCCTCGACGATTGCATTGTTCGTGCACATATTGATTCACGCCGCCCGCTACGTCAAAGGGAAAATTTTTTACGCGGCGTCGATTACGGCGTTCGTCTTGGCAGTCGGTGCGATTTTCGGCTTGCCTTATCTCGACCGCTGGTTTCACAAAGTCGAAGTCAATCGCGCCGAAATTCTTCGCGGCGAAAAATTGAACGTCGGAAAAATTTTAATCGTCTACTTCAGTCGCGTCGGCAACACGAATTTTCCTGCGGAAGTCGATGCGGTTTCGGGAGCCTCGCTCATGCTTGACGGCAAAGAAAAAATCGGCAACGCGCAGATGATTGCCGAACTCGTTCAAAGTGTGGCGGGCGGAGAAATTTTTGAAATTCAAACCGAAAAAATTTATCCCGCCGATTACGGAGCGACCGTTCAAGTTGCCAAAGAAGAATTTTCAAGCGGCGAACTTCCCGCGCTGAAAAATTTGCCCGACGTTGAAAGCTTCGATAAAATCATTTTGATTTATCCGTTGTGGTGGAGCACGTTGCCCAAGCCCGTCGAAAATTTTTTGCGCAGTTGTGACTTGACCGACAAAAAAATTTTTCCGATTGTGACTCACGGCGGCGGCGGTTTCGGCGAAAGTATCGACGCGCTGAAAAATTTTACCCGCGCTGAAATTTCCGAGCCGCTTGAAATTTACTCAAGCGATATTCCTTCGGCGAGGAAAATTATTTTTGAGCGGCTTAAAAGTTTGGAAAATTTTCGTTGAAGGTGTAGAATAGGCGCGTTGAAATTTTATGGCAAAGGAGAAAAAAATTTTATGCCCGTAATGGAATATTTGGAGCGCAATGCCGCGCTTTACGGTGACGAGGTTGCGCTCGTGGAATTAAATCCCGCCGTTGCCGACGGTCGCCGCATGAGTTGGAAAGAATTCAGCTTGATTGAGTCGAATACTTTTGCGCCGTATCGTCGTGAGATAACTTGGCGCGTTTTCGACGAGAAGGCGAATCGTTGCGCGAATCTTTTGATTGAACGCGGCGTTCGCAAAGGTGACAAGGTCGCAATCATCATGTACAACTGCCTCGAATGGTTGCCGATTTATTTCGGCGTGCTCAAGGCGGGCGCGATTGCCGTGCCGTTTAATTTTCGCTACGACGCTGCCGAAATTCTTTACTGCGCGGAACTTGCCGAGGTCGACGTGATAATTTTCGGACCCGAATTTATCGGGCGCATTGAACAAAATGCCGAACGCCTTTCAAAAGGTCGCTTGCTTATCTACGTCGGCGATAACTGCCCCAGTTTCGCGGAAAGCTATCACATCATGATTGACAATTGCTCAAGCCTCAAGCCTATGGTCGGCGGGATAAGCGAAGACGATTTCGGAGCGATTTATTTTTCGTCGGGCACGACCGGTTTTCCGAAGGCGATTCTTCACAAGCACAAGTCTTTGACTCAAGCCGCGCAGATGGAGCAAAAACATCATTTGACTAATCGTAAAGATAATTTTCTTTGCATACCGCCGCTCTATCACACGGGCGCGAAGTTTCATTGGATGGGAAGTCTGGTTGCAGGTTCAAAAGCCGTCCTGCTCAAAGGCACGAAGCCCGAAATAATTTTGGACGCGGTCTCGAAGGAGCAATGCACAATCGTTTGGCTTTTGGTTCCTTGGGCGCAGGATATTGTTGACGCGCTGGACAGAGGCGACATCAAGCTTGAGGATTACAAGCTCGACCAATGGCGTCTCATGCATATCGGCGCGCAACCCGTTCCGCCCAGTTTGATTCGCCGCTGGAAAAAATATTTCCCGAATCACGACTACGACACGAATTACGGCTTGAGTGAATCGACGGGACCCGGCTGCGTTCATCTCGGCTTGGAAAATATTTCAAAGGTCGGAGCAATCGGCGTGCCCGGCTATCGTTGGGAATGCAAAATCATCGACGAGGACGGTCAAAGAGTTTTTCGCGGCAGCGTCGGCGAACTTTGCGTAAGAGGTCCCGGCGTCATGACTTGCTACTACAACGACCCGAAGGCGACCGCCGAAGTTTTGAAGGACGGCTGGCTTTTGACGGGCGATATGGCTATGCAAGATGAAGAAGGCTTTTATTTCCTCGTCGACCGCAAGAAAGATGTTATTGTCATGGGCGGCGAAAATATTTATCCCGTTCAAATCGAAGACTTCCTGCACAAATTCGACAAGATAAAAGACGTGGCGGTTATCGGCTTGCCTGACCGTCGGCTCGGAGAAATTTCTGCCGCGATTATCGAACTTCAACCGAACGTCACTTGCACCGAAGAGGAGATTAATAATTTTTGCCTCGACTTGCCGCGCTACAAACGCCCGAAGAAAATTATCTTCGCCGACGTGCCTCGAAACGCTACGGGAAAAATTGAAAAGCCCGCCTTGCGCAAAAGATACGGCGCGGATAAACTTGTTGCTTTGGAAAATCGCAGCTGATAAAAAAATTCCTCCGCTTTGAGCTTTTAAACTCTCTGCGGAGGTTTTTTATTTATTCAAGCCGCGAATCTTTTAAATAACAAACTGCCTTCCCGAAAATTTTTTGAACGGCGATTGTCCCCACAACGGTTATCTCGTCCGCGCCCGTCGGATATTTTTTGTCGGTCAAAATAAATTCCAGCCCTTGAGAGCAACAGCCCGCCGCGTCTCGAACAATGCACGCGTGAATTATCTGCGTCGGGTCGTCAACCGATATGTGATAGGTCGTGTATTCGCCGCGCATTCGCATCGTTTTGCCGATAAATTTCGTCGGACTGTTCACCATATTAAAAACCGTCGAATAAACCATCGTCGAGCTCATTTTTGTCAAATCAATGTCGACGGCGGCGCATTTTGCCAAATTTTGACTCATAATCAACGTAAAAATAAAAATCGCCGCGAAAAATTTTTTCATGTCAATCACCTCCCGTCATTCGACAAGCCGTGCGTCGCGCAAAATCGGATTGTCGATTTTTTGTATCGTGT
The DNA here is from genome assembly GCA_947165405.1 of uncultured Selenomonadales bacterium. Lineage (GTDB taxonomy): Bacteria > Bacillota > Negativicutes > Selenomonadales > Selenomonadaceae > Quinella. The sequence goes on along the minus strand of CAMVAG010000024.1, from coordinate 8,987 downwards.
ACGTGTCGAATTTGCCGATTAAAGTAATTTCTCTCTCTTTCGGCGGATATTTTCCGTCTGAAAGCTCAAATTCCATGCCCTGCATACAACAGGCGGTCTCGTCCATTATAATGCAGGCGTGATGATATTCGTTTTTCGCCGGGTCGTGAAATTTGGCGTAAGTCCCGCGAATTTTTATGATTTTGCCGCGATATTCCGCAGGGTTTTCCACGATGTCGAAGACCGCCGAATACGCCATAGTTGTGCTTAATTTCGTCAAGTCAACGTCGATTTTTTCGGCTTGCAAAATTTTTTCGGACGCAGAATTATTTTCTTCGCCGCAACCGCAAAAAATAATCGACATAATCACGAAAAACGCTAAAAAATTTCTCATGACGCACCTCCGAATTCGTTAATCGCAAGGCAAATTCCAAATGACAGCGCGTCTACCGCCACAATCGTCGAACCTACGGGAGTTCCTGCCAAAATCGACGCGATTATCCCGATAAATGCGCACGTTACCGACAAGATAACCGAGAAAATTGTCACCGACAAAAAATTTTTAAAAAGTTTCATAGCCGACAGCGCGGGGAAAATTATAAACGCCGAAATCAGCAATGAGCCGACCAAATTCATCGAAAGCACGATTATTATCGCGATAACCACCGAAATTATCAAGTTGTAAAAGTCGACGTTTAATCCTGCCGCCCGCGCAAAATCTTCGTCAAATGTCACGGCAAAAATCTTGTGATAAAACAAAATGAACGCCGCAACCATTAAAATCGATAAAATTATGCTCAAAAAAACTTCCTGCTCCGTCAAAGTCAAAATTGATGTCGAGCCGAATAAAACACTGCATACATCGCCGGATAAATTCGTTGATGACGCGAAAATATTCATGATTAAGTATCCGAACGCCAGAGATCCGACCGAAATCATTGCAATTACCGCGTCGCCTTTTATTTTTACTTTTTGTCCGCCGCGAAGAATTAAAATCGCGCAAATTATTGTTATCGGCAATGTTAAAAGCATTTTATTCGCGAAATTTAAGACCGTTGCAACCGATAAAGCTCCGAATGCCACATGCGCAAGCCCGTCTCCGATAAAAGAAAATCTTTTTAAAACCAAAGTCACGCCCAAAAGCGACGAGCAAAGCGCGATTAAAACGCCGACTATTAAAGCATTTATCACGAACGGATATTCCAAATAAAGTTCCAATGTTTCAAGCATTATAAGCCTCTTTTTTGCCAAAAAATATATTTTTTCCGAGTTTAAGGACGTGAGTTGTGTATTTAATCGCCTCATTCACGTCATGCGAAATCATAATTATCGTCATGCCGCTCAAATTTAATTCGTAAATGATTTTATAAAAATCTTCGGCGGCTTTCGGGTCAAGGGCAGCTGTCGGTTCGTCCAAAAGTAAAATTTTTTTCGCCGCGCAGAGTGCTCGCGCCAATAAAACGCGCTGTTGTTGTCCGCCGCTCAATTCTCGGAAACATTTTTTAGCCAAAGCGGAAATTTTAAGCCGTTCCATGTTCTGCGCGGCTGTTTTTTTGTCTTCGGACGAGTAAAACGGCAAAAATTTTTTTCTTGCCAAGCACCCCGACAAAATTATTTCCTCGACGGATGCCGGAAAATCTTTTTGAATTTGCGTTTGTTGAGGAAGATAGCCGATGTCTCCTGACGAAATATTTTTTAGAAAAATCTTGCCGCGCAAAGGTTTTTGCAAGTTCAGCAGAGTTTTTATCAGCGTCGACTTGCCCGCGCCGTTTTCACCGACAATGCACAAATAATCGCCCGCGTCGACCGTAAAACTTAAATTTTCAACGACAATTTGCGCTCCGTAGCCCAAAGAAATGTTTTCGCACGAAATTAAATTCATTTCAACGCCTCTTTTAATACAGATAAATTCTTTTCCATTATCGATAAATAAGTTTCGCTGTCAATTTTGCTTTGCATTGAGTTCAGAATCAAGATTTTTTGATTTTTCTGCGCAGTATTGGCGATAATCGTCTCGGCAATCTTATGATTTGTGCCCTCAATCGTCATAACGCACGGCAAATTGAATTCGTCGACTTTTTCCGCCAAAAATTTAATCGTTTGGAAACTCGCTTCACTTTCGGCAGAACAACCCGCGAACGCCGCGAAATATTTCAAGCCGTAATCGTCAGTCAAATATCGGAAAGGAAATCTGTCGCCGAACAAAAGAATTTTTCCATGCGAAGCGGCGATTATTTCCGAATATTTTTTATCAAGCGCGGCTAATTCTGATTTATAAGCGTCAAGATTCTTTTTTAAGTCGGAATTATCATCGGGCGCGGCTTTTTCAAGTGAATTTTCTATCGCGTCGCACAAAATTTGCGCATTTTTGAGCGATAACCAAATGTGCTCATCATTTTCTATATGTCCGTCATGATTTTCTTGCAGAATTTTATTTCCAAGCGCGTCCATAAGATTTACGACGACCTTATTTTTATTTTTGGAATTTTTCAAGGCGTCGTCAACCCATTCATCAGACTCGCCGCCGACATAAATAAAAACGTCGCAATCGGAAATTTTCATCATATCTTGCGCGGAAGGTTGGAAACTGTGCAGGTCAACGCCGCTATCCATGAGCAAAGTCAATTCAAAATTTTGATTATCGCCGATAATTTCGCGTGTCCAATCGTAAATCGGGAAAATCGTGGCGACGACTTTAATTTTATTGTTTTGAGCGGGCTTATCGTTGCCGCAAGCGGAAAAATTTATCGCAGTGAGGAGCGCAAACAGCAAAATAAAAATTTTTTTCATGAGATAACCTCCGAATTTGATTTTGGGCACAAAAATACAAGGACAAATACAAATTCGCCCCTGCGCGGAGATTATTTAATTATCCAATCGCACTTTGCAAGAAATCAACGTGACGGGAAGAATCGGGCAGGCGTAAATAAAAATCGGCGGCTCAAAAAATTTTTCGACGATAAAAATTTCGCTTTGAATATCATTTGAAGTGCCGAGCGTCCGAAAATTATTCAAGCATTGTTCGATACAAACGCAAACAGGGCAATCGTCGCCGGTGCAAGCGTGATTCGATTCGGAAATGATATACGCAACCGAAAAAACCAACACGCTTGCCGAAATCGCCACGAGAATCGCCGAGATTTTTTTTATAAAGTTGTTTTGCATTTGAGTGCCTGCCTTGCAAAAAAATTTCCCGCGCAGATTATACCACGCGGGAAAAAACTTTAAAAGGTTATTTACTTGCAAATTATTTCTGAACAGCCATAGCCGCCGCGATAGCCGCACCGAGTCCGGAGCCGCCGTTGTCGAGGATTGTGTCGACCTTGTCTGCATCTTCGCCGAGAAGTTCGCCCATTGCCTTGATAATATTTTCTTTGGCAAGCGGCATTTTCTCATAAACGGAGCCGTCAACCGCCACATGCTGACGAACGATTTTGCCGGAGCCTGCGCGTTGCCAAGCGATGGCCACGAACGACGAGGCAACCAACCTTGCGGAACGAATCACGATAACTTTTGCAAGCTCACGAACTTTTTTAACGTCGTCGAAGTCAAGTTCGCGCCCGACTTTCGCCATGATAATATCGCTTGCTTTTGTAAGCTTTTCCGACTCGTCAAGAATCATCATTGACATATCGACGGAGGTCAAGCCGTATTTCTTGCCTTTCTCGCCCAAAAGTTCCGCAATCGCCATGCCGAAAAGCTCGCCCATGTAACGACCGGAAACCATTTTCTCAAAGCGTTGTTCGCCGGGCTTTTCGGAGCCTTCGTCATATTCGCGGTCAAAGCGATTGGGCATGAGTTTCATGAAGTTGCCGCACTCAAGATTCAAAATCATGCCGCCGAGTCCGACGCCGTTCGGGTCGTGAATGCTGGGTTCAAGATAGCAAGTGTTGTGCCCTGTGGCGTAGATTGAGCCGATAAAAATATCGGGCGTCTTGTAAGCCGCGCTCAAAAGTACGGCAACGGTATCATTTAAGACTGCAACGGGTTCGACATTGTTTACGCCGCGACGTTTGAGAGCCTCGACAAGCAAATCGTTCGCGACTTCGCCCTCGACGCCCTGCGTTGCAAATTCTTTCGTCCAAATGATGAGCCGCGCATTGTTAAGATTGGTTTGCGTGGACGGGAAGGAGAATGTGTGACCAAGATAAAATTTTTGTTCGTGGTTGCCGTCGATTGCCTCGTCAATCAGTTCCGCGATAAAGTCAAACATCTGCTCGGCGGTTGCGTCTTTGCAAATGTAATCGTATTCGCCGGGCACAATCAGCGGGCGACCGACGCGCTTAACAATTTCATATTTGCCGCCGCCGTCCAATCTGATTCTGAAAACGCGAACATTTGTTCCGCCGAAGTCCAAAGCAAGATATTCGCCGGTCTCTTTGCCGCTGGGCAGTCCGACGTAAGATTTCAACATGCGCATTGAGGAAAGTTCCACGTCGCGCAGACCAAGTTGCAAATCTTGACGGAAGCTCGCCGCGATTTCTTGAAGACGCTCCGTATCGATTGTGAACTCCGCCAAAATTTCCTTGAATTGCTCCTCGTTAAATGCCATAAAGATTCCCCCTACTCAAAAAAATTTTTCCCACGCGCCGATTATAGCACGCATGAAAAAAGTTTTCTACGCCTAAATTTTTTTCGCCGAAAATGTTTTTGCAATCCGCCGTTCCATTTTCATCGGTTGTATAATTGCTTTGAAGTTATCACAGCGTTTATTACAACTTCATGCGCAAGGACAACGGCATTAATATTTATCGCGGGCACGGTTATCAACAAAATTGCAATCGCGACCGTGAAAAAATTTTTGGCGGCGGCGTAAAAAAAACTTTGCAAAACATAAAAGCTTGCAATATTAATCGGCGTGTGTTAGCTTAAGCATTGCAAAGGAGGATTGTTAATGGAACAAAAAATATTGATGGAGCAAAAAATAAAAGACCTGCGCGAGCGGGCGGGCGGCGCGATAAAATCTGCGTCGACGCTGAAGACACTCGACGAGGTGCGCGTGAAGTTCTTGGGCAAGAAAGGCGAGCTTACATCTTTGTTGCGCGGCATGAGTCAACTTTCGGCGGAGGAACGTCCGATTGTCGGCAAGCTTGTCAACGAGGCACGCGAGGATATTGAACGGCTCTTGACAGAAAAAAATTCGTCACTCAAAGCGGCGGAACTTCAAGCAAAGTTGGCGTCGGAAAAAATCGACGTGACTCTGCCCGGTCGACGCGTCCACGAAGGTCATCTTCACCCGCTGACGTTGACGCTCAATCGCGTGAAAGAAATTTTCGTGAGCATGGGCTACACCGTCGAGGAAGGTCCCGAAGTCGAAACGGATTATTACAACTTCGAGGCACTCAACTTGCCCAAAGACCACCCCGCCCGCGATATGCAAGATTCGTTTTACATCACGGAAGATATTTTGTTGAGGACGCAGACATCGCCGGTGCAGGCGCGGACAATGGAACGCTACAAGAACAACGAGCCGATAAGAATGATTGCGCCGGGCAGAGTCTATCGCCGTGATGACTACGACGCCTCGCATTCGCCGATGTTCACGCAAGTCGAGGGTTTGGTTATCGACAAAGGCATTTCGTTTGCAGACTTGAAAGGCACGCTTGAGGACTTCAGCAAAAAAATTTTCGGCGAGAAAACCAAAATCAGATTGCGTCCGAGTTTCTTCCCTTTCACCGAGCCGAGCGCGGAGGTCGATGTTTCTTGCGTGATGTGTCACGGCGAAGGTTGCAAAGTTTGTCAAGGAACGGGCTGGCTTGAAATTTTGGGCGCGGGCATGGTTCATCCCGACGTGTTGAAGATGAGCGGCTACGACCCGTCGCAAGTGAGCGGCTTTGCATTCGGCATGGGCATTGAACGCATTGCGATGTTGAGCTACGGGCTTGACGATATGCGTTTGCTTTACGATAACGACGTGCGGTTCCTCAAGCAATTTTAAGGCGGTGATTTTGTGCAGGTTTCTACCAAATGGCTGAAAGATTACATTGACATAGACTTGACGGCGGACGAGTTGGCGGAAAAATTTACGCTGGCAGGCATCCCCGTCGAAAACGTGATTCACGCGGGCGCAGGGCTTGAAAAAGTCGTGACCGGTCGAATCGAGGAGCTCAAGGCTCACCCCGACAGCGACCACCTTTTGATTTGTCAAATGAACGTCGGCGAGGAAAATCTTTTGCAAATCGTGACGGGTGCCCAAAACGTCAAAGAGGGGCAAGTGGTTCCCGTTGCACTCGTCGGCGCGAATTTACCTTGCGGCAAAAAAATTTCCAAAGGCAAAATGCGCGGCGTCGCCTCGAACGGCATGTTGTGTTCGGCAGATGAAATGAACATTGAGGGCGACTCAAGCGGAATTTACATCTTGCCCGAAGATACGCCGATTGGAATTCCCGCCGCAGAAGTCTTGGGACTCGACGATGACATTTTGGAATTTGAGTTGACGGCGAATCGCGGCGATTGTTTCAGCGTGATTGGTCTCGTTCGCGAATTGGCTGTCCTTACGAAAAAAACTCCGCGCTTCCCCGAAATTAAATTCGACGAGAACGACAACGCAGAGGCTTCTGCTTTGGTCAAGATTGGTATCGACGCGCCCGACTTGTGTAGCAGATTTTCTTCAAGGGTTTTGACGAACGTCAAGCTTGCACCTTCGCCCGATTGGATTGTCAAACGTTTGGAAGGCGCGGGCATGAGGGCGATTAACAATGTCGTTGACGTGACGAATTTTGTAATGCTGGAAATGGGACAACCTCTCCACGCTTACGACTTCGACGAGGTAAAAGGTCACGAACTGACTGCGCGGCGTGCGATTGAGGGCGAACCTCTTCACACGCTCGACGACACAAACAGACTTGCCAAAGGCGGCGAACTTGTCATTGCCGACGCGGAAAAAGCTGCGGGCTTGGCGGGAATCATGGGCGGCTTTGAAAGTGAAATCACCGAAAAAACTTCGACCGTCATTTTGGAGGCGGCAAGTTTCAATTCCGCTTCGATTCGTCGCACAAGTCGCGCAGTCGGCATTCACTCGGAGGCAAGCGGCAGATTTGAACGCGGCACAAACATTAACGGAACTGTCGCCGCCCTCGACCGTGTCGCTCAACTTTTGCAGGACATGGGTGCTTGCAGAGTTTGCAAGGGCGTCGTCGACGTTTACCCCAATCCAAAACCCGAAGTCAAAATCAAATTCACTTCCGCGCAGATTAATCAGAGGCTCGGAACAAATTTCAGCGACGAGGAAATTGTTGACGTGTTGGAGGCTCTCGGCTTTGAGATTGACCCGATAAACAAAGTCGAGGAGATGACCGATGAGGTCGTCGATAAATTTGCTGCCGCGACAAAAAATATCGGCAAGGCGGCTCGCGAACTCGGCAAGAAACAAAACGTCGAAAGCTTTATGAGCAATATCGGCTCGGCGTTCGGCAACATTTTCAAGAAGGCTGACGAAAAAATTCCCGATAAGACCAAAGATAACGTCGAAGATTTAATGAGCACACTCGGCGGGAAGTTCGGCGACTTGGTTAAGAGCGTCGACATGAAAATTTCTTCGGCTTTCGAGGCGACCGTTCCCGATTGGCGAAACGATGTCACTTTGCCCGAAGATTTATCGGAAGAAGTTGCGAGGATTTTCGGCTTTGATAAAATTCCTTCGACGCTCCCCAAAGGCAATCAGCAAGGTCATCAATCCGCTGCGCAAAACTTTATCGACAAAATTAAATCTGTCCTCTCAAGCTTGGGCATGTGCGAGGAACTTTCCTTTGCGTTCACGAGCGAGGCGATGTTCGATAAAATGCAAATCCCTGCCGATTCCGAATTGCGCCGCGCCGTCCCGATAATGAATCCGCTGACCGACGAGGCACCGCTCCTGCGCACGACGTTGCTTGCCTCAATCTTCGAGAACGCCGCAAGAAATTTCAGCCGCAAAAATGAGGACGTTCGCCTGTTCGAGGTCGCGCCCGTATTTTATCCGAAAGCTTTGCCCGTGACAGAGCAGCCGCTTGAAAAACAAAAGCTTGCCGGACTTTTAATGGGTCGCCGCGAGCCCAAAGGTTGGTCGCAAGACGCCGCGCAGATTGATTTCTACGACGCAAAAGGAATCGTCGAGGAACTTTTGGCGGGCTTGTCGATTGGAAATTATTTCGTCGAGGCGGGCGAGCATTACGCACTTCATCCCGGCAAAACCGCCGTCTTCAAAAAAGGTCGTGATGTTTTGGTGACGGTCGGCGAAGTTCATCCTGCAGTGGCTGAAGCTTTGGGCATTCGGAAAAAAATTTACGTCTTCGAGGCTGACGTCGAGACTTTGCAAAAATTCGCCGCGAAGAAATTTTCATTCGAGAGCCTGCCAAAATATCCCTCAATCAGCCGCGACTTGGCAATTTTGGTTGAGCCCGAAACTGCGGCGGGCGATGTCGAAAAAGTTATCGCGAAGAACGGCGGGACTTTCCTCAAGGGCGTGACTTTGTTTGACGTGTACACCGGCGAGCGCATTGCTTCCGATAAAAAATCTTTGGCGTTCGCGATAGAGTTCCGCTCCAATGAACGCACGCTCAAGGACGAGGAGGCTGACGAAGCTTTTAAAAATATTTTGGCGGCGGTTGAAAAGGAATTCGGCGCGACATTGAGGAGTTGATGTTATGGCAGTCAAGGACGATAAACCCCTCGGCGAAATGCGGCGTGTCGAGGTCGAAATCTTTGGCGAAGTTTACCGCTTGCGCACCGAAGACCCCGACGGCTTGGCAAAACTCGTGCGCATGGTCGATTCGACGATGAAATCCATTTCGCAGAGCACGCGGACTTTTGCCGGCAGCCGCATTGCAGTTTTGGCGGCATTGAAAATCGCAGAGGACTACGTTCAACTCAAAAAAGACTACGACGAACTTTTACAGCTCCTCGACGAAAACAAATGATTAGCTGTCAGCTGTCAGGAAAAATTTTCTAAAACCTGAAAGCTGAAAGCTGAAAGCTAAAAGCTGAAACCTGAAAGCTGAAAGCTAAAACCTGAAAGCTAAAACCTGAAA
>CAMVAG010000023.1 GCA_947165405.1 uncultured Selenomonadales bacterium | reverse complement strand
ATGGCTAAAGCTCTTCGCAAGCAAGGAAAAAATCTTTACGCCGTCGCAAATCGCACGCACGCCAAAGCCGTTGCCTTCGCCGAAAAATATTCCGTCACGAAAGTTTACGACACGATTGACGAAATTTTTTCCGACGAGGCTGTCGACGTGATTTATATCACCACGCCGCACAACACGCATTATCAATTCATGAAACGCGCTCTCGAAAACGGCAAGCATTTGTTCGTTGAAAAATCAATCACGCTCAACAGCCGCGAACTCGACGAAATGATTTCCCTCGCCGCCGAAAAAAATCTTGTCCTCGCCGAGGCCATGACAATTTGGCACATGCCCCTTTACAAAAATCTTTGGCGCAAAATTTCAAACGGCGACTTCGGCAAAGTTCAAATCCTCACGCTCAATTTCGGCAGCTTCAAAGAATACGACATGAGCAACAGATTTTTTAATATGAATTTGGCGGGCGGCGCGCTCTTGGATATCGGCGTTTATGCCTTGTCGATTGTGCGTTCGTTCATGCTTGAGAAGCCGACGGAAATTTTAAGTCAGTGGCAACCTTCGCCGACAGGCTCCGACGAAATGGCAACGATCCTCTTAAAAAATTCTTGCGGGCAAATGGCAACGGTCGCGTTGTCAATGCACTCAAAGCAACCGAAACGCGCCGTCATAAGTTGCGAAAAAGGTTACGTCGAAATTCCGGAATATCCTCGTGCGGAAAAAGCGATTTTCGTCGACGCGGTGACCGGCAAGGTTGAAGAAATTTTCGCGGGCGAAAGTACGGACGCTCTCTTTTACGAACTCAAAGACATGGAGCAGGCGATTAAAAGCGGCGACGCCTCGAACATGAAACTCAACTTTTCAAAAGACGTGATGGATATTATGACCGCGCTCAGAAAAAATTGGGGGCTGCAATATCCCGACGAGGTTTGGTGAATTGTCGGGTATCGCGACGACTTTTTTCTAAAACAAGGAGGAAAAAATGAAAACAGTAATTATCACCGGCGGTACAACCGGAATCGGTAAAGCGACTGCCATAAAGTTCGCTGAAAACGGTTATAACGTTGTTGTTACCAGTCGTGATTCAAGAAAAGAAACTGCTCTGAAGAATGAATTTAAGGCTAAAGGTTTGGAAGTAGATTTCAAAGTACTCGATGTCAGAAACGAAGAACAAGTCCGCGACGTAATAAAAGAAACGGTCGCCAAGTACGGCAAATTGGATGTCATGGTAAACAACTCAGGCATTTCATTGGGCAATGCTGTTTTGGCGGAGACAGAGTCTGATGATTTGAAACAAATGCTTGATACAAATGTCATGGGCGTTTATTACGGCATGAAGTATGCGATAAAAGAAATGCTCAAAACAAACGGCGGCTCGATTGTGAACTTGGCATCTATTGCGGGACTCAACGGCTTGTATGCGACTGCGCAGTATTGTGCTACAAAACATGCTGTGGTAGGTTTGACCAAAGGAGCCGCCATTGATTATGCTCGGCAAGGAATACGCATAAATGCAGTGGCACCGGGCGCAATCAAAACGGATATTCTTCAAAATGCTATCGACGCCGGAACTTACGACGTATCGGGCATTGAAGCGATTCATCCCATGAACAGACTCGGAAAAGTAGAAGACATCGCCAACGGAATATTTTTCCTTGCCTCCGAAGAAAACGAATTCATTACCGGAACTGTCTTAACTATCGACGGCGGATATAATGCCAGATAATAAGGCAGTGTCAACGGAATATTTTTCCTTAAGGATTTGAAATATTTATGTCAGAGAATAAAATGCAACGCGGTTTGAAGAATCGCCACTTGCAAATGATTGCGTTGGGCACGGCGGTCGGCACGGGTTTATTTTACGGCTCGACGGCGACAATCGCGCTGGCAGGTCCCGCTGTTTCCTTGAGCTATTTGGTCGGCGGGATAATTATTTTTTTTATCGTCCGAATGCTCGGCGAAATGTCGGTTGAGGAGCCTGTCAGCGGTTCGTTCAGCTACTACGCCTCGAAATATTGGGGCGAATTTCCCGGCTTCCTCGCGGGCTGGAATTATTGGTTCCTCTATATCCTCGTGAGCATGGCGGAGCTTAGTGCCGTATCGATTTATCTGGGCTATTGGTTCCCCGATTTGCCGAAATGGATTGGCGTGCTTGCCTGCCTGCTGATTATCACGGCGATTAATCTCGTCACGGTCAGCGCGTACGGCGAAATCGAATTTTGGATGGCGTTTATAAAAATCGCGGCGATTATCGGAATGATTCTGCTCGGCTCGTATTTTATTCTCACTGCCCTCGTGCCCTTCCCGCAAAATTTTGCCAATCTGTGGATTCACGGCGGCTTCTTCCCGAACGGTATCAGCGGCTTTATCATGTCGTTGGCGCCGGTGATGTTCAGCTTCGGCGGTATTGAGTTAATCGGAATCACGGCGGGTGAGGCTGAAAATCCCGACAAGACAATTCCCCGCGCAATCAATCAAGTTATCTGGCGCATTTTGATTTTCTACGTCGGCACAATGATTGTCCTCATGACGCTGTGGCCGTGGAATGAAGTCGGCAAAGAGGCAAGTCCTTTCGTGCAAATTTTTGAGGGCGCGGGTTTTCCTGCCGCCGCTAACATTTTAAATTTCGTCGTGCTGACGGCTGCGGTGAGCGTTTACAATTCGGCGATTTACTCAAATTCGCGAATGCTCTTCGGCTTGGCGACAAGCAACAATGCTCCGAAATTTTTTGAAAAACTTTCAAAGCGCGGCGTCCCCGTCAACGGCATTTTGATTTCTTCGGGGATAACTTTTTTGGCGGTCGTGATGAATTATTTTCTGCCCGACCAAGTTTTTATGTACATGATGTCAATCGTGACGGGCGCGGTCGTCATAAGCTGGGGAATGATTGTCCTCACGCATTTGAAATTCCGCAAGCATTGCGAGGCAGAAGGTATCGAGCCGAAATTTAAATCGCTGTTCTATCCCTTTGCCGATTATCTTTGCTTGGCGTTCCTCGCGGGAATTTTAATCATAATGGCAATGATGGACGAAATGAGAATCTCGGTTATCGTCATGCCGATTTGGGTTTTGGCAATTTGGTTTTTCTATCGCTCAAAGAAAAAATAAATCTTCGACAAAAAAATAAAGCGGCCGATTTTGAAAGCTTTTAGCTTTTAGCTTTCAGCTTTCAGGAAATTTATTCTGACAGCTGAAAGCTGACACCTGAAAGCTAATTTTCGTCGGTCGCTTTTGATTTTCAGCGTGAAGATTTCATTTAAACAAGTTGGAAAATTTTTTGACAATGTCGTCTTTCTTTTCGAGCACGTCGGAATAATTTATCTTTATGCCGTTGTTGAGAGCCTCTTCGGGCGCGGGCAAGCCGTAGCGTTCGGGCATGACAACATCGCGGCGAACGGGCACTGTCCCCGCGTTGGCAACCATTTGTTGGGCTTCTTGCGTCATAAGATAATCAACAAACTTTTTCGCGGCGTCTTTATGGTCGGCGTCTTTGAAAATGGCAATGGGACTGGGCACCATCAACAGCTCGTGAGGATAAACCATTTTGAGCGGCGCGCCCTTGTCGATTTTGCCGGCAGTGATGTAGTCGACGCCGAGGCAAGCATTAAGTGCACCGTCGGCAGTGTCGTCGACAACGCGACCGGAACCTTTGCTCTTACTTGCTCCGTTGTCGTGAAGGCGAACGATATAATCCCAACCGAATTGTTTTTCAAGAAGCGCAATGCTCATGAACGCCGTGCCACTCAACGCGGGGTCAGCAATGCCGAAAGAATTTTTGTAAAGCGGGTCGGCGGCTATCGTCTCCCAACTTGTCGGCTCCGTCGAAATTTTATCTGTGTTAATGACAATGCCCAGCGTTCCCAATCTTGCGGCGGTGAACGAGCCGTCATAATCGTCGAAGGGATTGAGCAATTCGTCGAAGCCTGCGGGCTGATATTGTTCGAGGATACCCTCGTTTTTCATTTGGTAGAAGTCGGGAACTTCGCTTGTCCAAATTATATCCGCCATGAGGTGTCCGCTTTGACGTTCCGCCTCAAGCTTTGCCATAATCTTGCCCGCGCCCGCCGATTGCCAATCAACGTCAATGCCGGGATTTTTTGCTTTGAAGCCTTCGACGATTCCGCCGATTAAAGATTCTTTCATCGAAGTGTAAATCACGAGCTTGTTGCCGGCATTTTTGTTATCCTTGTTGTTCGTGTCGCCCGGTTTATCGCCGCCGCCGCAACCCGTCAAAACCAATGTCACGAGGAGCAATGCCGCCGTAAAAATTTTTTTGAACATGACCTCAATCCTCCGTTAAAGCATTTTTCATTTCGCGGACGTATTCGCCGATAAGTTTGGGAGCATTTTCGCCGTGCTTTGCAAGAATTTTTATAATCGCCGAACCGACAATCGCGCCGTCCGAAATTTTTGCCATCTGCTTTGCCTGCGCGGGCGTCGAAATGCCGAAGCCGATAGCGCAGGGAATTTTTGTGTTTGCTCTGACCGCCGCGACAATCGAAGTCAAATCTGTTTTAATTTCGCTGCGCACGCCCGTCACGCCCAAGCTTGAAACGATATACACGAAGCCCGCCGCCTCACGAGCTATCTTGGCGATTCTGTCTTCGGAAGTCGGGGCAATCATTGAAATTAAATCGACGCCGTATTTTCTGCACAGCGGCAAAAATTCTTCTTTCTCTTCGAAGGGAACATCGGGCAAAATCAAACCGTCAATCCCGATTTCTTTGCACGTCGAAATAAATTTTTCCGCGCCGTAGGAAAAAACGACGTTGGCATAAGTCATGAAGACGAACGGAACTTTTACATCGCCGCGCAGATTTTTTACCATGTCGAAAATTTTATCGGTCGTGACGCCGCCTTTGAGCGCACGAACATTTGCCTCTTGAATCACGACACCTTCGGCAGTGGGGTCGGAAAAGGGAATGCCCAATTCGACGAGGTCGGCTCCGTTTTCGACGGCGGCTCTGACTGCGGCGGCGGTCGTTTCCAAATTCGGATCGCCGCATGTTATGAACGGTATGAACGCCTTGCCCTGCGCGAACGCTTCTTTAATCTTGCTCATGAAAGTTTGCACCTCTGTCTTTTTGAAATCATTTTACCTTGAAAAAAATTTTGCGTCAATTCATGCCCGCTTGCCCAAAATAAAAATCTCTTGTAAAATTATATCGACAAGGAGGTTTTGTAATGACAGGACTTTTAGAGACACCATACGGCACACGAGATTTTTTGCCGGCGGAGGCTGTCGCCAAACGCAAAGTCGAACAAAAAATTTTTACGCTGTTCGCGCTCTTCGGCTACGAGGAAGTCGTGACACCGACGATGGAATATCTTGAGACGCTCACGACTTCAAGCGGACGAGCACAAGAGCCGCATCTTTTTAAAATGTTCGACCGCAACAATCGGACGCTTGCCCTGCGACACGAAATGACCACGCCGATTGCGAGGCTTGCCGTCAGCCGCTTGAAAGATTCGCCGTTGCCGCTCAAGCTCTCCTACAATACAAACGTTTTCCGCTTCCGAACAAATCAGCCCGGTCGTCAATGCGAATTCTATCAGGCGGGCGTCGAACTTATCGGAATTTCAAACGCCTTTGCCGACGCCGAAATTATCGCCCTCGCCGCGCAAGCTTTGAGTGTCGCGGGCTTGGAAGACTTCAAAATTTGTTTGGGGCAAGTCGACTTTGCGGGCGGGCTCATGGAAAATTTATCCGCCGCTCTTCAAGCCGAAATCAAATCCGCAATCGAACGACACGACATCGTTGCGCTAAATAATTTGGACGTTGACGACCGCTTGAAAAAAATTCCGACTCTTCAAGGCGGCAGAGAAATTTTGGACGAGGCTCAATTAATCGCCGACAACGACCGCTCCCGCAAAGCTCTCGACAACTTGACGGAAATTTATCGCCTGCTGGAAATTTACGGCGTCGCCGACAAAATCACTTTCGACTTGGGCTTGATTCGCGATTTCGAATATTATACGGGCATGGTCTTCGAGGCGTATTCTCACGGCGTAGGTTATTCGCTTGCGGGCGGCGGTCGCTACGACAACATGCTAAAAGATTTCGGCACTGCTTGTCCCGCTACGGGTTTTGCTTTGGGCATCGAAAGAATTTTGGACGCAAGAAAATTTCAAGGCGTCGACGAGGATTCGCAGTTCAAAGATTTTTATTTGAGTTATGCTTCCGGTCAAGAAGGCGAGGCGATTCAAAAGGCGGCTGAACTTCGGGCGGCGGGCAAAGTCGTTGAAGTTTCTTTGACGCCGCAAAAAAAATCCGACGCCGAAATTTCTTGCGCAGAGAAAAATTGTGTGGAGTTAATTTATTTGGCATGAGTGTTTTAAAAAGAATTATGCAATTCGTTCGGGCGGTGACGGCGCGTGTCACTGTCGAGGACGGCAAATATATTTCTGCCCATCTCAACGCTGAGGAGCAGAAAATTTTTTTCGCAATGAGTATCGCCGACCAAGCTCACAGCTTGCGAACCGCCTACAAAGTCGAACGGCTTGTCATCGAGGATAAACGCGGCGTCGACAAAGAATTTCTGATTCGTTGCGCTCTCCTTCACGACACCGGCAGATGCGCAGGCGATTTGACGATTCGCGGAAAAATTTTCGTCGTGCTGATTACAAAATTTGCGCCGAAGTTCGCCGAGCGTCTTGAGATTAACGGCAACCGCGAGCTTTACATTTATCATTATCATGCGGAAATCGGTGCGCGCCAACTTCAACAAATCGGCTTGTTCAAAGAGGCGAAAATCATTGCCAAGCACCACGCGCCGCCCAAGCCCGACGACCCGCCGGAGTTGAAACTTTTGCGCTTGGCGGACAACGCAAGCTGACGGCAAAGAATTCATCGAAACTTAATTTGACACGGCGGCAGGCTTGATATAAAATTCGGCGCGGAAAAAAAGCTTGTACTCTTCAACGGAGGAGACGAGACTTGGAGGTTTTCGCAATGAAAAAAAATAATCGTGCGTCTTTGAGTGACGCGCAAAAGTTCAGCTTGGTCAGGCGCGAGGCAATTTACACGGGGCTTGCGCTTGTCGGGCTGATTATTTTTTGGTTGGCAGCGGGTTTCGGCACTTCCTCGCTCGACGTGAAAATTTTTCACTTGCCGCTGTGGGCTGTGCTCGGCTCGGTCGGCGTGTGGCTCGTCGCGATTTTAATCAGTGCCCTCTTGAGCAAAAAACTTTTCACGGATATGGACTTGGGAGGCGAGGATAATGGAAAGTAGTTTCTTCGCGTTGCGGTCGCTGATTTTGCTTTTGCCGCTGATTTTTTTTATGGCGGTCATGGTCGGGATAAGTATCTTTGTTCGGCACAAGCAGGCGGGAAAAAATTTCGTCAGCAGCTATTTCGTCGGCAACCGCGAACTCGGCGGCTTAGTCTTGGCAATGACAACCGTCGCAACTTACAGCTCGGTCTCAAGTTTCGTCGGCGGGCCGGGCATGGCGTTTCAAGTCGGCTTCGGCTGGATTTATATGGCTGTCGTTCAAGTCACGGCGATTTTCCTTGTGCTCGGCATTTACGGCAAGCGCGTCGCTCTCCTCGCCCGCAAGCTCAATGCCGTTACGGTCGTCGATATAATTCGCGCAAGGTTTCAATCGGATTTCCTCGCGGCGGTCGCGGCTTTCGTTATCGTTTTATTTTTCTGCGGAACAATGACGGCTCAATTTGTCGGCGGCGCAAAATTATTCGCGGCGGTCACCGGCTACAGCTACGAGGCGGGCTTGATTCTCTTCGGCTTGACGGTCGTCATTTATACTTCAATCGGCGGCTTTCGTGCGGTCGCGTTGACGGATACTTGCTGCGCGATAATGATGATGGTCGGTATCGTTTTGCTTTTGCATTACGTCTTGAAAGCGGGCGGCGGCTTCGAAAACATCATGACGACGCTTGAGACGAACAACCCCGAATTGTTCGAGCCGTTCAGCTTCGGGAACATGCCTTGGACGATTTACTTCACGCAATGGCTCCTCGTCGGCATTTGCACAATCGCCCTGCCTCAATCGGTCGTGCGCGGTATCAGCTACAAAAATACTCAAGGACTTCATCAAGCAATGTTAATCGGAACAATCGTCGTCGGCTTCATGAATATCGGAATAAATTTCACGGGCATTTTGGCGCACGGAGTTTTGACGGGCACGGCGGCTGATTACGGCGGCGTCGATAACGTCATCCCCACGACGATTGTCCAAGCCATGCCGATTGAACTTGTCGGGCTTGCGATAATCGGTCCGCTTGCCGCCTCCATTTCGACAATATCGGGGCTGTTAATCGTTGCCTCCAGCGCGATAATCAAAGACGTTTATTTACATTGGGCGGAAAAAAATAATCACACCGTGACACCGACGCGTATAAAATTTTTGTCAATGACAGCGACGGCGATAATCGGCGCGGCGGTCTTCGTGATAGCTTTGACTCCTCCGAATTTAATCTGGCTGATAAACATGTTCGCGTTTGGCGGGCTTGAAACGGCTTTCTTCTGGACGCTCCTGCTCGGTCTCTTTTGGAAGCGGGCAAATAAATTGGGCGCAATGCTCTCAATGACGGGCGGCACGATAATTTACTGCGCGACGCAAGCGGCGGGCTTTAAAATTTTCAATCTGCACCAAATCACAATCGGCATAACGTGTTCGCTGATTCTGTTTTTAATCGGCTCGTATATCGGGAAAAAATCCGACGACGCGACCTTGAAAATTTTCTTCCCAAGTGATTGATTCGCGATAAGCATAAAAAAACCGTCAAGTTCAAATGCCTGACGGTTTTTAAATTCCCAATTTCTAATTTCTAATTCCTAATTGAATCAGCCGGCGTCTTCCTCTTCTTTGGCACGTTCAATCAAAATATCCAAAAGTTTCATTGAGGCTTCGGGGATGTTGGTGCCGGGCGCGAAGATTGCAACTGCGCCGTGGTCGTAGAGGAATTGATAATCTTGCACGGGAATGACGCCGCCGATTGCAACGAGAATATCCTCGCGACCGAGCTTTTTGAGTTCGTCGACGAGTTCGGGCAAGAGGGTATTGTGTCCCGCTGCAAGCGAGCTGAATCCGACGAGGTGCACATCGTTATCGACGGCATCGCGGGCAGTTTCTTCGGGCGTCTGGAAGAGCGGACCGACGTCGACATCCCAGCCCAAATCTGCAAAGCTCGACGCGATAACTTTTGCGCCGCGGTCGTGTCCGTCTTGACCAATCTTCGCAACAAAAATTCTCGGACGACGCCCCGTGAGTTCTTCAAATTTATCTGCCATTGCACGGGCTTTGTCAAGTTTTCCGTCGTCGCCGAATTCTTTGGAGTAGACGCCCGAAATCGTATGAATCACGGCTTGATAACGTCCGCTGACTTTTTCAATCGCGTCGGAAATTTCACCGAGTGAGCAACGAACGCGAGCCGCCTCAACCGCACACTCAAGCAAGTTGCCGTTATCGCGAGATTCAGCCGCTTTGGTAATCGCCTCAAGAGCTGCGCGAACATCATCCTCGTTGCGTTCGGCGCGGAGTTTGTTGAGGCGTTCGACCTGTGCATTGCGGACGGCGGTGTTGTCGACGGCAAGAATTTCAAGCGGGTCTTCCTTATCGAGGCGGAATTTGTTCAAGCCGACAATCGTTTCATTGTTGGAGTCGATACGCGCTTGACGACGAGCCGCCGCCTCTTCGATACGCATTTTCGGCAAGCCGGTTGCGATAGCTTTTGCCATGCCGCCGAGTTGTTCAATCTCTTGAATGTGAGCCCAAGCGCGACGAATAATTTCGTTCGTGAGAGCCTCGACGTAGTAGGAGCCGCCCCACGGGTCGATAATCTTGCAAACGGAGGTTTCGTCTTGAATGTAAAGCTGGGTGTTGCGGGCGATACGTGCGCTGAAGTCCGTAGGCAATGCAATAGCCTCGTCGAGTGCGTTTGTGTGAAGCGATTGCGTGTGACCGAGAGCCGCGCCCATTGCCTCCATGACCGTGCGTGAAATGTTGTTGAAGGGGTCTTGCGCCGTGAGCGACCAACCGGAAGTTTGGCAGTGCGTGCGAAGAGCCATTGACTTTGCATCTGTGCCGCCCATCTGCTTGACGATTTTCGCCCAGAGGACACGAGCCGCACGCATCTTGGCAACTTCCATGAAATAATTTTTGCCGATAGCCCAGAAGAAGCTCAAGCGTTTTGCGAAGGCGTCGACCTTCAAGCCGGCGTTGATACCCGTGCGAATGTATTCGAGACCGTCCGCGAGCGTGTAGCCCAGTTCAATATCGGCAGGCGCGCCCGCCTCTTGCATGTGGTAGCCGCTGATTGAAATCGAATTGAACTTCGGCATGTATTTGGTCGTGTATTCGAAAATATCGCCGATGATTCGCATTGACATATCGGGCGGATAAATGTAGGTGTTGCGAACCATGAACTCTTTGAGAATGTCGTTTTGAATCGTGCCGTTCAAAATGGACTTGTCAACGCCCTGCTCAATGCCGCTTTGAATGAAGAAGGCAAGAATCGGAAGAACCGCGCCGTTCATTGTCATTGACACGGACATTTGGTCGAGGGGAATGCCGCTGAACAAAATGTTCATGTCAAGCATTGAACAAACGCTGACACCCGCCTTGCCCACGTCACCGAAGACACGAGGATTATCTGCGTCGTAGCCTCTGTGTGTCGGCAAGTCAAATGCAATCGACAAACCCTTTTGACCGGCGGCGAGGTTGCGACGATAGAAAGCGTTTGATTCTTCAGCCGTCGAGAAGCCTGCGTATTGACGAACAGTCCACGGGCGGAAAACATACATCGTTGCATAAGGTCCGCGCAGATAAGGAGGAATGCCGCTCACGAAATCGAGGTGATTCATTTTCGCGTATTCGTCATGCGTGTACAGCGGCTTAACGGGAACATGTTCCATCGTCTTGAAAACAAGTTCGTCGTAATTTGCCTTAGCCGCCTCTTCAAATTTAGCCTTCCACTCTGCCGCGTCAGAAGTCGGGGCGTCTTGAAGACCAATCTGCGTGAAGTCAGGATTTTTATATTCAGCCATTATGCCATCCCCTTTTTCTGTTGAAGTGCTTGAATAATTTTATAGCAATTCGCCCGAACGTTAATGTAGTCGTCAATGCCCGCTTCCTTGTAAGGTTCGACCAATTCTGCGGGAGCGGTGCCTGCAAGATAAACCGTTGCGTTCGGGAGAGCCTCGTGAAGTTTCGGGGCAAGTGCGGGGACAATTTCGGGATAAGTTGCGTCGGTCGAGCAAATGACAACTGCGTCCGCGCCCGAAGCCTTAGCCGCCGCCGCTGCCTCGTCGACTGTCGGGAAGCCGTTATTGCCCAAGACTTCAAACGCGCCGACTTGCAAAAATCCTGTGGTGAAATCTGCGCGGGCTTTGTGTTGAGGAATGGGTCCCATGTTCGCGAGGAAAATTTTGACGTTGTCGCCGGTCTCTGCTTTGAACTTTTCGGTTTTTTCACGAAGAGCCTCGAAACGTTCGCTCCAACGATGAGCCTCAATCTTTTTAATTTCGGCAACTTCGGCAGTGCCCAAAGCTTTTCTGATTTCGGCAATGGTCGCGCCCTTTTCGGCGGCGGCAATCACGCAACATGCGCAACCGTCCTTAACATCGGCAAGCGCGTCTTTGACGGCGGCAGAATCAACTTTGGAAAGATAAACATCAATCGTTACTTTGCGGACTTTCATGTTTTCGGCTTGGCTTTCGGCGCGGGCGTCAATGCGTTCCTCCGTCATGTTGGGATACATGTTGTTGCCGACGATTCTGTCCTTGCGAGTCTCCGCTGCTTTGAAACGAGCCGCACAAATTTTTTCAATCTCATCTTGCGGATAGCCTTCCTTGAGCGCGGCGACAATTCCGCCTTTGCCTTCGATAACTTGGAACTCCGCCCAGATTTTTTCTTTAATCTGTTTGGTCAAAGTTTCGACAGCCCACGAGCCGCCGGCAGGGTCAATCGGTTGAAGCAAGCCGAATTCTTCCTGCAAGATAATCTGCATGTTGCGGGCGATACGACGGCTGAACTCATCGCCTTTGCGGACGGGTTCATCGAAGGTTGAATTTTCGAAGCTGTCGACGCCGCCGACAACGCCGCTGAAAAGTTCGGTCGTGTCACGCAACATGTTGACGTAGGGATCGTAAACGGTCTTGAAAAATTTCGCGGGGCGTCCGTGAATGTGAATCTTCTGCGATTCTTCATTGCCGCCGAATGCTTTGACAATCTGCGCCCAAATCGGACGGACTGCGCGGAGTTTGGCAATCTGCATGAAGAAGTTCGCGCCCATTGAAAAGCCGAACATAATTTGAGAAGCCGCCTCGTCAATCGTCAAGCCGCGTTTCAAAAGTTCGCGCAGATAAGCAACGCCCGCCGCGATTGTGTAAGCAACTTCCTGAACGTCGTTTGCGCCGCCGTCGCTGAAGACATCACTCTTGACAAAAATCGTCTTGAGCGCGGGAACATTTTTGACAGCCCACTTAGCCGCTTTCGCTGCCTCGTCGAAAAGCTTGTCGAGGTCTTGAGTGAGCCGACCGTTGCCCGCGTATTCTGCTATCGGGTTCGCGCCAATAACGCCTTTGAGCTTGGAAACATCGCCGCCGTTTTTCTTGACAGCAGCAACAATCATTGCGAGGAGCGGCAAGGCACTTTCGCCGGCATAAACGTAAAGCGGATATTCGTCAAGCTTGAGGTCTTTAAGCAACGAGGTGACATCGCCGAGCGTCGTCAAGCTGCAACCGCCCTTGCCGATATGTTTACATTCGCGAGCGTCTTTTGCCTTGCGGGTCGCGCAATCGACTTTGACATTGTAAATCGTGGAGCCCTTGTCAATTTCGTGCTTAAGGAGTTCGTTGTTTTCTTTCGGGAAAGTTTCGTCGCAAGCTTGAGCGATACCCCAAGGCGCGTTGACGTAGCCGTTTGCCTTGACGCCGCGAAGATAATCGCCCATGCCGGGATAAGACTTCGCGGGTTGAATCGGCTCGGTGTCCGCGTGGAAATACATCGGGCTGAAGGTAATGCCTTCGTAAGTTTTGGTGAATAATTTTTTCTCGAAGGGCGCGCCTTTCAAAAGGGCGATACAAGCTTCCTTCCACTCGTCGTAAGTCGGCGGAGTAAATTCGTCAAGCGGGACATCGGGAAAAGTTTCTTGCGCTTCGGCTTTTTTTATCAGAGCCTGAAGGTCAAGTTCTGCATTGCTCATAAATTTTTCCTCCTGTAAATTTTTTTGTATCTAATGCGAAAAGTCTTCTCAATCCTCCTCAATTGCAAAGGTTGATTAACTGCATTTATGGAATGATATTAGCTGAATTAATTTACAAAGTCAACGTTGCAAAAAAAAATTCCCGCGTTTCCTGCGGGATTTCATTTATGTTTGTCGAAAAAATTTTTACTTGGCAAGCGACCAATTTTTTCCGCTGTGAACGTCGACACTCAACGGCACCGAAAGTTTTACGACGTTTTCCATAGCCTCGCGCAAAATTTTTTCAACGTCGGCAAGCTCGGTTTCGACTGCCTCCAAAACAAGTTCGTCGTGCACTTGAATGATTATTCTGCTTCGGAAGCCGCGCAGATTTTTTTCCGCACGAATCATCGCAAGCTTGATAATGTCCGCCGCAGTGCCTTGAATGGGCGTGTTCATTGCCATGCGTTCGGCGAGGGAGCGCAGATTGAAATTGCGGCTGTTAATCGCGGGCAAAGCTCTTCGCCTTCCGAACATCGTCGTAACGTATCCGAATTTGTGAGCCAGAGCAACCGTCTCGTCCAAAAAATTTTTCACACCGGGATAACGCTCAAAATATTTTGCAATGTATTCGCCCGCCTCTTTCCGATTGATATTCAAATTTTGTGAAAGCCCGTAGTCGCTGATTCCGTAGACGATTCCGAAATTGACGGCTTTGGCTTTGCGGCGAAGGTCGGGCGTAATTTTCTCAAGCGGCACGCCGAAAACTTCCGCCGCCGTCCTCGCGTGAATGTCTTGCCCTTTGACAAAAGCGTCGATTAAATTTTCGTCGCCGCTCATGTGAGCCAAGAGCCGAAGTTCAATTTGCGAATAGTCGGCGGAAAGAATGCAATCGTAATTCGCGCCCGGCTCGAACAAGGCACGAATCTCTCGACCTTCCTCGCTGCGAATCGGAATGTTTTGCAAGTTCGGGTCGGAGCTTGAAAGCCTGCCCGTCGCCGTCACCATCTGATTAAAATTCGTGTGAATGCGTCCGTCGTCGCCAATCAGCTTGCCCAGCCCGTCGAGGTAAGTCGATTTCAATTTCGTCAAGGCGCGGTACTTCAAAATTTTTTCGACAATCGGATGCCGCCACTTGATTTCCTCCAAAACTTCCGCGTTCGTCGAGTAGCCCGTCTTGGTTTTTTTTATCGGCGGAAGCTTGAGCTTGACAAAAAGAATTTCGGCGAGCTGTTGCGAAGAATTTATGTTGAACATTTTGCCCGCCAAATCGTAAATGTTTTTCGTGAGCGCGTCGATTCGTTTTGACATTTCGGCGGATTTTTTTTCAAGCCTCCCTTTGTCGACGACAACCCCACGCTCTTCCATGCAAGCCAAAACTTCCGTGAGCGGCAACTCAATTTCTTTGTAAAGCCTCGTCATATCGGCGGCGGCTAATTTTTTTTCGTAGAGGTCGGCAAGTTTCTCAAGGGCAGTTGCGTTCGCGGCGGGCGATTGGTCGGGCATTTGCAGGCCGTCAAATTCTTTCGGCAAAAGTTTTTCGCAAGTGTAACTTTCCATTTCGGGATAGAGCAGGTAAGCCGCAAGCTCCACGTCGAAGATAATTAGGAATGAGGAATTAGGAATGAGGAATGATTTGAGGTAATCTTTCATGCCGCTCAAAATAATTTTCCCGTTGAATTCGTCGAAGACTCTTTGCAAATTTTCACGTGTCGCCGAAAAAATTTCTCCGCCCGAAATTTTTATCGCGAATTGATTTTCAAGTTGAGCAACGGTTAAACTTTCCGCCGCGAAAATTTTTTCAAAGTCAAGCGGCTGAACTTCGGGCACCTGCAAAAAATTTTCTCTCGCGTTGCTGAAAAGATTTTCCAAGCCGAAGAGGTCATGAATTTTTTTCTTGAGGCGATTCAAAGCGTAACGGTTGCAAAAATCCTCGACGCCGCTAAAGTCGGGCACAATCTTAAAATCTTCCGCG
>CAMVAG010000022.1 GCA_947165405.1 uncultured Selenomonadales bacterium | reverse complement strand
AGTTCTTTTTTGTTCATCACTTCGCCCAATATCCACTCGGTTTCAGCTTGCAGCTTGGAGCTTTCAGCTTTCAGCTTGGAGCTTTCAGCTTTTTCATTCCTAATTAACTTATAGTATCTCAGTTCCTCCGGCAGTTTTTCGTTGAAGATCATTCGCCCGACTGAAGTCTTCACCATGATATTTTCTTCTTCTTCCTTCAGCTGCTCTTGAACGAATTTTGGCAAGCGCTCCCGGCTTATCCGAACAAAAATCTCTGCCTGCAGTGCCAATTCTTTTTGCTCGTACGCCAAGAGTGCTTCGGCTATTCCCGTGTAATATCTTCCTTCGCCTTGCGCGCCTTTTCGAATTTTCGTCAAGTAATACGTTCCCAACACCATATCCTGCGTCGGCACTATTATAGGCTTTCCGTCTTTGGGCGCCAGGATGTGATTTGCCGCCAACATCAACACTCGCGCTTCTGCTTGCGCCTCCGCACTTAGCGGCAGGTGGATTGCCATTTGATCCCCGTCGAAGTCCGCATTGTACGCCGTGCACGCCAACGGGTGCAGTTTCAACGCTCGCCCTTCCGTCAACACCGGCTCGAACGCTTGGATTCCCAATCGGTGCAGCGTCGGCGCGCGATTCAAAAGCACCGGGTGTTCTTTTATCACTTCTTCCAATACCGCCCACACTTCCGCCGTCGCTCGTTCCACTTTTTTCTTTGCTGCTTTGATTGTCAAGCCCGACTCCGAAGATAATTTTTTCATGACGAACGGCTTAAACAATTCCAACGCCATTTCTTTTGGCAAGCCGCATTGATGCAATTTGAGCTCGGGACCGACGACGATAACACTTCTGCCCGAATAGTCGACGCGCTTTCCCAAAAGATTTTGGCGGAAACGACCTTGCTTGCCTTTTAGCATGTCAGAAAGAGATTTAAGCGGACGATTGCCGGGTCCTGCGACGGGTCTGCCGCGCCTGCCGTTGTCTATCAACGAGTCAACCGCCTCTTGCAACATGCGCTTTTCATTGCGAACGATAATATCGGGTGCCTTGAGTTTCAGCAGTCGATTCAAGCGGTTATTGCGATTTATCACGCGTCGATAAAGGTCGTTCAAATCACTTGTTGCAAATCTGCCGCCGTCAAGTTGAACCATTGGGCGCAGTTCAGGCGGGATAACGGGAATAACCGTCAAAATCATCCATTCGGGTTTGTTGCCGCTGCGCAAGAAGGCCTCGACAACTTCCAAGCGACGAATTGCTCGGATTCTCTTTTGCCCGTTGGAAGAGTGCAGTTCCTCGCGCAGTTCCTCTCTCAAAGCTTCGAGGTCAATGCCTTGCAACAGTTCTTGAATTGCCTCTGCACCCATGCCGACTCTGAAAGAATTGCGCCCGTAATCCTCGCGAGCCTTCCGATAATGTCCTTCGGTCAAGAGGTCTTTGAGTTTCAAATCGGTTTCGCCCGGGTCGAGGACGATATACGAGGCGAAGTAAAGCACTCTTTCCAAATTACGCGGCGACATATCCAAAAGCAAACCCATTCGCGAGGGAATTCCTTTAAAATACCAGATATGGCTGACGGGGGCGGCAAGTTCGATATGGCCCATGCGTTCGCGTCTGACTTTGGCTTTGGTGACTTCGACACCGCAGCGGTCACAGATGGTGCCTTTAAAACGAACGCGCTTATATTTACCGCAGTGACATTCCCAATCGCGAGTGGGGCCGAAGATGCGTTCGCAAAAGAGGCCGTCGCGTTCGGGCTTGAGAGTGCGATAGTTAATGGTTTCGGGCTTCTTGACTTCGCCGTGAGACCAGCGGCGAATAATATCGGGCGAAGCAAGAGAGATACGCATAGAGTCGAAAATATTAACGTCGAGCATGAAAAAACCCCCTTAGTGATGGTCGTCGGGAAAATTATCATCCGGGTCAAGATTAACATCGACGGGAAGCGGCGTGGGGTTGGAGTTGGGATTAAGGTCGACGCCCAAATCAAGAGCTTTCTTTTTTAAAGAGAAATCGTCGTCGTCGTCGTCGTCATGAATAAAAATTTCTTTGGAATCGCGGCTGATAACGCGAATGTCAAGAGCGATAGATTGTAATTCTTTAATAAGAACCTTGAAAGATTCGGGGACGCCGGGAGTTGGAATATTTTGACCTTTGACAATGGCCTCGTAAGCTTTGACGCGGCCGAGAACGTCATCAGATTTGACGGTGAGAATTTCTTGAAGAGAGAAGGCGGCGCCGTAAGCCTCCAGAGCCCAAACCTCCATTTCGCCGAAGCGTTGACCGCCGAATTGAGCTTTGCCGCCGAGAGGTTGTTGAGTGACAAGAGAGTAAGGGCCGGTGGAGCGGGCATGGATTTTATCGTCGACGAGGTGATGAAGCTTGAGCATGTAGACGGAGCCGACAGTGACGCGGTTATCAAAAGGGATACCGGTTCTGCCGTCGAAGAGAGTGGATTTGCCGTCGGGGTCGAGTTTGGCAAGAGAAATGGTATCGGCAATGTCTTGGTCACGAGCACCGTCGAAAACGGGAGTGGCAATAAGCAGCTCCTCAGGTTTCAGCTTAGAGTTTTCAGCTTTAAGATTTTCACCTTCCTGAAAGCTGACAGCTGACAGCTGAAAGCTGCCCCCTAATTGCCTAACGGCGCGTCCGAGGTGAGTTTCGAGAACTTGTCCGATATTCATGCGGGAAGGAACGCCCAAGGGATTAAGAACGATGTCGACGGGTCTGCCGTCAGGGAGGAAAGGCATATCTTCAGCGCGCCGAATTTCGGAAACAACGCCTTTATTGCCGTGTCTGCCGCTCATTTTATCGCCGACGGAAATTTTTCGTTTTTGAGCAATGTAAACGCGGACTTGCTTATTGACGCCGGGCGCCATCTCATCATTTTGTTCACGAGTAAAAACATTGACGCCGACGACTTTTCCGGCTTCGCCGTGAGGGACGCGCAAGGAAGTATCGCGAACCTCCCTTGCCTTTTCGCCGAAGATCGCACGAAGTAATCTTTCTTCGGCAGTCAATTCTGTTTCGCCCTTAGGGGTGACTTTGCCGACGAGTATATCGCCTGTACGAACGTCCGCGCCGATAGAGATAATGCCGTCCGAGTCGAGATGAGTAAGCGCATCTTCCGCGACATTGGGAATATCCCTTGTCACCTCTTCGGGCCCGAGCTTGGTGTCCCTTGCATCGCACTGATATTCCTCAATATGTATCGAAGTAAAAATATCCCGCTTAATCAGGTTCTCCGACAACAATATCGCATCCTCATAGTTGTAGCCCTCCCACGGCATATAAGCAACTATGATGTTATAACCGAGCGCGAGTTCGCCATTGGAGGTGGCGGGACCGTCGGCGATAGGCTGACGTGCCGAGACATGTTCGCCTTCCTCGACGATAGGAATTTGATTAATGCAAGTGCCTTGATTGGAACGAACAAATTTTTGCAGGTGGTACACGTCGAATTTATCTTTTATGGAGTTTACAAATTGATCGTCGACTTTGATTTTGATAGTTTCGGCGTCGACTTGCTCGACAACGCCGGGACGTTTGGCGAGAACCATGACGCCCGAATCGCAAGCGGCTTTGTATTCCATGCCCGTGCCGACAAGAGGAGCTTGAGTTTTGAGAAGCGGGACGGCTTGACGTTGCATGTTGGCACCCATGAGAGCGCGGTTGGCGTCGTCGTTTTCGAGGAAGGGAATCATTGCCGTAGCGATTGAAACAACTTGCTTTGGTGAAACGTCCATATAGTCGACATCTTCGCGGCGGACTTTGGTCGTTTCCTCTGCGCGGCGGGCAGTGACACGTTCATTGACAAACCAGTCGTTATCGTCGAGCGGTTCGTTAGCTTGAGCAATGATAAGAGACTCTTCCTCGTCGGCGGTCATGTATCTGACTTCGCTGGTGACGCGGTGATTTTCTTTGTCGACTTTGCGATAAGGCGTTTCAATGAAGCCGTATTGATTGACGCGAGCATAATTGGAAAGTGAACCGATTAAGCCGATATTGGGACCTTCGGGAGTTTCAATGGGGCACATTCTTCCGTAGTGAGAGTTGTGAACGTCGCGGACTTCAAAGCCGGCACGTTCGCGAGAGAGACCGCCCGGACCGAGAGCAGAAAGGCGGCGTTTGTGAGTGAGTTCGGAAAGCGGATTATGCTGATCCATGAACTGCGACAACTGCGAGGAACCGAAGAATTCTTTTATGGCAGCGACAACAGGGCGAATGTTAATCAAATTCTGCGGCGTAACAATTTCGGCATCTTGAGTGGTCATGCGCTCTTTGACGACACGTTCCATGCGAGCCATGCCGATACGGAATTGATTTTGTAAAAGTTCACCGACGGAACGGACGCGGCGATTGCCCAAGTGGTCAATGTCGTCGGGGAGCCCCGAATCACTCATAAGTGAGAAAAGATAATTAATGGAGCTCATGATGTCAGCGACGCAAACGGTGCGGTTATCGCGAATGGAAAGAGTGGGCGCGCACAGCATCGTATAGGATCCGCTTTCGGTTTTGATTCTGATTTTTATGGGATGAGTATATCCTCTACGGAGTTTATTGGCGGCGGCTTTGAAGATTTCCTCCTCGCGTTCTTCAGGAATTTTATCCAGAGTGGCTTCGGTGATAACTTCATTGGCGGGGATTAAAAGTTCGCCGTTTTCGGGGTCGCGAATATCTTCGGTGACAATATCGCCCAACAAAAGATTGCGCCAACCGATAAAGTTTTGAATTTCGTTTTCATCGTCGACAGCGTCGAGCATGGCTTGAGTGACGACTTCATTTGCGGGAATTAAAACTTCGCCCGTATCCAAGCTGAATAAATCTTCGGCGAGGACACGACCGAGCAGGCGGCGTTTCCAACCGAGTTTCTTTGTAATTTTATAACGACCGACAGCCGCGAGGTCATAGCGGCGCGGGTCAAAGAATTGCGAATGTAAAAGAGAGGCGGCGTTGTCTGCGGAAGGCGGTTCGCCGGGACGAAGACGATTGTAAATGCCGATAAGAGCCTTTTCCTTGTTGTCTTCCTTATTGAGGCGGTCAACTTCCAGCATGTCGACGAGAGCCTTGTAGCCGGCAGTCAAAGTATTTTTGTCGTCGAGAGCGGCGAAAACATCGAGAAGATATTTATAATTTGAGAGGAGATCGTTCTTATCGTCGAGTTTTTGGTAAGCCGCCATCAAATTGTCAAAAGTTTCCTCTGTGTGGGAGCCTTCGCGTTTGAGGTAGCCGACAGTCAAGGTGTTGCGTGCGTCGATGCCGTTTTCCGATTCGACAGACAAAAAGTCAATGAGTTGTGCGGCAGTCTTTTCGTCGTGGAGTTTGGCGGTGATAAAAAATTTTACGTCGAAGAGTTCGAGGATTTGTTCGTTGGTTTCGAAGTCGAGTGCGCGCAGAAAATAAGTCACGGGCATTTTGCGAGTGCGGTCAATTCGGACACTTATCGCCGAAGCAGAATCCGTTTCAAGTTCAATCCACGCGCCGCGATTGGGAATGACGGTTGCGTTGTAAATATTTTTTCCTGTCTGGTCGATAGCTTTGTCGTAATACGCGCCGGGGCTTCTGACGAGCTGCGAAACAATTACGCGTTCTGCGCCGTTGATAATGAAAGTGCCGGTGTCAGTCATAATCGGGAAGTCGCCCATAAAGACTTCCTGCACTTTGACATCGCCCTTGATTTTGTTGTGAAGGCGAACTTTCACACGCACGGGCGCGGCGTAAGTGCCGTCGCGTTTCTTGCATTCTTCCAGCGTGTATTTGCATTCGCCGAAGGTGGGCTCTCCGAAAAACAATTCCAGATTCCCCGAAAAGTCAGATATTGGCGAGATGTCTTTGAAAATTTCCTGCAGACCTTCTTTCTTAAACCAATCGTAGGAATTGCGCTGGATGTCCAAGAGATGCGGCATCTCCATGACTTCCTTAATTCTTGCATAGCTGTACCGTGTTCGTTTTCCGACTTTTACGGGATGTAACATAAAGCCGTCACTCCTTTTCAATTAGGAATTAGGAATTGGAAATGACGCGAATTTAATTCCCAATTCCCAATTCCTCATTCCTAATTAATTAAAGCGCGGCGTAACCTCAGGAAAATGCCAATCGGACACGACGCGCATAAAATTTCTCCATTTTATTGTCAATCAGTAGCTTTGTATTTTATCTTTAAAGTTTTTTCCTGTCAAGCTTTTTTATCGTCAACTCCCCAAGCGTGCAAGCCTTCCTTTTCGGGCATGATTTTCGGGTCAAAGACGGGCTCCTCGATTCCGCGATTCTTTTGAGCAACGTAATCGTCAAGCGCGATAAAAGAATATTTGCACAGGCGGGCGATGGCGTAAAGGTTCGTTATGCAAAGAAAGCCCATGAACAAATCCGCGCTGTCCCAAACCAAACTCAATTCCGCGAAACTTCCGAACAAGACCATGCCGACGACTCCGACGCGGAAAAAATTCATGGCATGACGTGCAACCGCACTTGGCAAAAATCCCGACTCGTCACCTTCAAAGAAAGCGATATTGACTTCGCCGTAAAAGTAGTTGCCGACGATTGAGCTGAAGGCAAAAAGGAAAACTATCACCGCGAGGACTGACGGCGCATAACTTCCGTAGACACTTGCCAAAGATTGCTGAACGAGGGAAACGCCCGTAAGCTCACCGCCGATTGAATATTCGCCCGTCAACAAAACGGAAAAAGCCGTCGCCGAGCAGACAAACCAAGTATCGACATAGACGCCGAACGATTGAATCAAACCTTGCCGCGCAGGGTGTTTGCCGCTGGCAGTAGCCGCCGCATTCGGAACGGAACCTTCGCCCGCCTCGTTGGAAAATAATCCGCGACGAACGCCCGTCATGAAGACTGCACCGAAGCCGCCGCCGACCGCCGCTTGAGGCTCGAAGGCATCATGAATTATCAGCGCGAACATCGCCGGCACTTGGTCAATGTGCATGACGACGATTATCAGCGCGCTCAAAAGATAAATGCCTGCCATCGAAGGCACGAGCATTTCCGCAAACTTTGCAATTCGTGTCACGCCGCCGAAAATTACAAGAGCCGTCAAAGCCGCCACAGTTACAGCCGTTATCGCATGGTCGATGCCGAAAGCAGTTTCGACCGCGCCGACGATTGTGTTTGCTTGAACGGAAACATAAATCCAGCCGAAGGTCACGGAAATTAAAATTGCGAAAAGTTTTGCCAAGCCCGACATGTGAAGAGCGTTTTTCATGTAGTAAGCAGGACCGCCGAAAAATGCACCGTCGCCTCTGGGCAACTTGTAAATCTGCGCAAGAGTGCTTTCGACAAAACCGGTCGCGCAACCGATAAATGCAATAAGCCACATCCAAAAGACCGCGCCGGGTCCGCCGGTTACAATCGCAATGGCAACGCCCGCAATGTTTCCGACACCGACACGCGAAGCCGTCGACACGCAAAAAGCTTGAAAGCCGCTGATTTCTTTGCCGCTGGTCTTTTGTCCCGCGCTCCCGAAAATTAATTTGACCATCTCTCCGATAAGCCGAAGCTGTACAAATTTCGTTCGCAACGTGAAGACAATCCCCGAACCGATAAGCGCGATAATGATTACATACGTCCAAAGGAACGAATTGATTTCGTTAATCACGCCATGCAATACTTCCATAAAATCTCCTCCCGCAATTTGATATGGAAATTATAGCATAATAGTCATTGACGTTAAAGCGGCGGCATGTTAAAATTTTGGCGTCATGCGGTTGTAGCTCAGCAGGATAGAGCAGCTGCCTCCTAAGCAGCAGGTCGCGCGTTCGAATCGCGCCAATCGCACCATAATTCGTAACAGATAATTGTAATCAGAGAGCAGGAATAGCGATGAAAAAAAATTAAGCTCTTCGCAAATGTGAAGGGCTTTTGTTATGTGGGGAGAGGGGAATTTTTATGTTAAGGGGGAAAGTTTTGCTTAGCTTGGCAATAATTTTAACGGCAGTGATTACCGCAGCCTGCGTGTCTTCTTCTGCGAAAAATATTTCCGCGTCGCAAAAGTCGAACGCACCTTTGCCGGAGGAAATCGTTCAAAAGAATCATCCAATCCCGGGCGAGGCAGAAATTTATTTGGCGGGCGGATGTTTTTGGGGCACGGAATTTTTGATGCGCAATGTGTCCGGCGTCACGAGCGTAGAAGTCGGCTACTCAAACGGCTCGACACGCAATCCCACCTATCGCCAAGTTTGCAAAGGTTCGGGGCACGCGGAATCGGCGCACGTCATTTACAACAAAAGCGTTATTTCTTTGCCGAAGCTTTTAAAAATTTATTATCAATCGATTGACCCGACGCGTGTGAATCATCAAGGCAACGACGTGGGAATTAATTATCGCACGGGAATTTATTTCAGCGACCCCGCCGACGAGGTGACGATTAAAGAATCGTTGCTGGAGTTGCAAAGCAAGCACAAGAAAGACATTGTCGTCGAGTGCATGCCGATTAAAAATTTTTATCGCGCCGAAGAAAATCATCAAGAGTATTTGATTAAAAATCCGAACGGCTATTGCCACGTGGCGAATAACGTAATCGACGAGCAGGCGAAAGCTAAAGCGGCTCACGAAATCAAAGACAAAAATTTTTCGCGTGACAGAGTTTACGGCAAGCCCGACAAAAATACTTTGAAAAATTTAAGCGACCTTCAGCGGGCAGTGACTCAAGACGGCGCGACGGAACCTCCTTTCAAAAATGAATACGACGAAGAATTTCGCGAGGGCATTTATGTTGACGTGACGAACGGGCAACCGCTCTTTGTGTCGAAAGATAAATTTGAATCGAATTGCGGCTGGCCTGCCTTTTCAAAACCGATTGACAAAAATTTTATCGTGGAACGCAAAGATTTGTCGTTCGGCATGGACAGGACGGAAGTTCGGGCTAAGGCGAGCGGCTCACATTTGGGGCACGTCTTCAAAGACGAACCTTCCGAAAAAAATAAGATAAGGTATTGCATAAACAGCGCGGCTCTCCGATTTATTCCTCGTGAAAAAATGGCTGAAGAAGGCTACGACGATTGGCTTGATTTATTTAAACCATGAACGAGTTTTTTCATTGGTGCCGCAAATTATGCCGTCAAGACTGCACTCGACGGCTATTTTTTTACACGGCGTGATTGCCAAGCTCCAATTTCTTCCCGCCGTATCGGCAAAAAAATTTCATACAAGAACGCAATTTTTCTTTGGCAGCTGTATCAAAATACAGTTAAGGATTGAATCTGAAAATTTTTTGTAGTATATTGTTGCAGGCAAAAATTTTTCAAGGAGAGTGTTGCCTGTGCCGATAGACTTTGAATTACCCGCAAAAATCCGTGACCTCGTCTCGACGATAGCACCGCTGGACATCTTCGACATCTTAATCGTCGCGGCAATCCTTTACAAATTTTATCAAATGATTCAAGACACCCGCGCCATTACC
Organism: uncultured Selenomonadales bacterium; assembly: GCA_947165405.1. Lineage (GTDB taxonomy): Bacteria > Bacillota > Negativicutes > Selenomonadales > Selenomonadaceae > Quinella. Next base: position 5,917 of record CAMVAG010000022.1, on the reverse strand, counting down.
CTCGTCAAAGGGCTGATGGTTATCATTTCTTTAACAATAATTTGCGGCTGGCTCAATCTGCACGTCATGACTTGGATTTTGCAAAAGAGTTCCGAATGGTTGTTAATCGCGCTTCCGATTTTGTTTCAACCGGAATTGCGCCGCGCCCTCGAACATTTGGGGCAAGGACAATTTTTAACGCAAGGAACTTCTCTTCTCGATACGAAAGAGGCGGAATCGGTCGTCGACGAAATCGTCAAGACGGCAAAGAAACTTTCGCAAACAAAGACGGGCGCACTCATGGTCATCGAACGCGAAATGAAATTGAACGACATCAGCGTCACGGGAATTCATATAGACGGAATTATCTCTTCGGAATTTTTATTGAACGTCTTCATCGTGAACACGCCCCTGCATGACGGCGCGGCGATTATTCGCGGCAATCGATTAATCTCGGCGGCGTGTGTCCTTCCGCTCACAGAGAATCACGAACTTTCAACGGAACTCGGCACAAGGCACCGGGCGGCTATCGGGCTTTCCGAACAATGCGACGCGTTGATTGTCGTCGTCAGCGAAGAGACCGGAACAATTTCCGTTGCGGAAGGCGGGCATTTAATGCGACGCTTCGACGAAAAAACTTTGGCGGCAAAAATTCGTCCCGCTTTTGTCAGGAAGGAAGATAAATTTTTCGGCAAGCTCTTCTCAAAATGGAGGGACGGCAAATGACGCAGATATTGGATATTTTTCGACGCAATCTGTTGAAAAAATTAATCGCGCTCGTTGCGGCGTTCTTCATGTGGGTTTTCGTCATGGCAGACCAAGACCCGGAAATCGAGGGAGTTTACAACGTGCCGCTCACAATTTCAAATGCGCCGTATGAATTCATTGCCCTTTACGAAGATAAAACGGTGCAGATAGAGACGCGTGCGCCGCGCTCAAATTTCGCAAAGTACGACGCCAATGCCTTCCGCGTCTACGCAAACTTGGAAAACTTGAGCGAGGGCGAATATCAAATCACGCCGCAAGTCGTCATGCCTCAAGGCTTTGAATTGATAGAAACTTTACCGGCTGTCATTAACATAAAACTTGACCCGCTGATTGAACGGCAAATGCCGCTTGACTTGATAACGGCGGGCGCAGTTGCTCAAGACGCGATAGTAAACACAATCGAAAAATCAATGGATACGGTGACGGTCGTCGGCCCGAAAAGTTTTGTCGAGAAGGTCGTTAAAGTTTACGGCACGGTGAATTTGTCGAGCAACACGTCGAGCTTCGAAACGCAAATCCCGATGAATGCCGTCGACGACAAAAATAATATCGTTCCGCGTGTGCGGGTTGTGCCGAGCGTCATAACTGTTTCCGTCGACATTGAGAGCGGTCTCAAGAAACGCATTGTCCCGATTATCCCCGAACTTTCCGTCGCGGACGGCTGGGAACTCACAAAAGTAACCGTCGAGCCCGCGCAAATGGAAATCGTCGGCACGGAGTCGGCAGTAAATTCAATCGTCACGTTAAAGACGGTGCCTTTCACTGTTCAAACGGGACAGCGAACTTTCAAGAGCACCTTGCAAGTGATTGTTCCCGAAGGCGTCTCGGTTAAAAATGATATGGTCACGGTCTCGGCAGAGATTGTCCGCAAAGCTGTCGTCACGGAACGAACAAACAATTAACCCGTGAAAAAATTTCTCAAAAAAATTTTTCGAAAGCACTTGATAATTGTTATCATAAGTGCTATACTGCGTTCAAGCTTTCGTTAAAGCTCTCCTAAAATATAATACACATACGCTTGAAAAAAGACCCGTGCTGCTCACGCGGGTCTTTTTTGACGATAAAAAATTTGCTTATGTAAAATTTATTCTTAACAGCTGACAGTCGGTTTATTTCATGGCGCGAAGAATTTTTTCTGCAACGCCGTGCATTTTTTCGAAAGAGATTGAACAAGCCGCAACTCGAATTCCCAACTTCAACGGGACGGCAAAAATTAAATCGTCGCGAAGTTTTTGGCAGACGGCAGCGGGATTTTCGGCGGGCACCGCGATAAAGAATCCGCCCTTGTAAGGAACAATCCTCAAGCCGCAAGATTTTGCCTCTTCGACGAAAACATCTGCGCGGCGTTTGACCGTTTGATAAAGTTCGTTGCGCTCCGCCTCGTAAACCGCTTGAAGATCTTTATCGGAATTGAGCTTGACGAGCAAAGCTTGAGCCCCGCGATTTATATTCGACCAAACAGCGCGGTTGGAATATTTGCAAACGTCTTTGAACTCGTCGATAATTTTTTCGTTCGAGGAAATGCCGATAAGCGCGCCCGTCCGCTGACCGTAGAAAGTAAAACTTTTCGACATGCTGAAGGAAATCATCACGAAAAGATTTTCGGGCAAGTCGGAAAATTTTTTCATGAAAGCTCGCGTGGAATTTTTTTCGCCGGCGAAATCGATATAGGCAATGTCAACGAGCAAAGAAATTTTTTTGCCGGCATCGACTTGCGCCTTCAAAACGGCGAGGACTTTATCCCATTCTGCGGAGGTGAGCGCGTAGCCTGTCGGATTGTGCGCGGGCGTGTTGAGAATCACGAGCAAAGATTTTTGTTTCTTCAAGAGCGCGTCGACTTTAACGGCGAAGTCATTCAGATTAAAATTCAACGCGTCGTCAAAAAGTTTGAAAGTCTCAAGCCGCTTGCCTGTCTCGTTGCAAATGATGTCGTAATTTCCCCAACGCCAATCGCTCGTCAAAACGGTGTCGCCTCGTTCGGCGTAGTTTGCAACGGCGTGATGAACTGCACCCGTGCCGCCGGAAGTAGCTGCCGCCGCGATAAATCCTTCGGGCTTGCTGTCGGCGAAAGTCATATCGATAACCGCGTCGAGGTAAGCGGGCAATCCTGAAATCGGCGCGTAGGAAACCAGCTCCGAAAAATCCATCTCACGGAAAACTTTTTCGACGGTCGGAAGTGTCGCAAGCTTTCCTTCCTCGTTGAGCATTACTCCGATTGTCGCGTTGGTTACCGCCTCTGCGCCGTGAATTTTTATCGCCGCTTGGCAAGCCTGCCCCGCCTCGAAGATTGCATCTTTCAACTTCCTGCCTGCTGCGTGTGTTGCCGTCATGGTCATTGACATTTAAACAGTCTCCTTTGATTTTGAAATTGACGCCGCTTATTATAACAATTCGCAACATTTTAGCAAAGGTTTTCGGCAATGTATTCAAGTATTCAAATTTTATCGACACGCTGCCTGAGGACTTCATAGGCATTGCGCAATTGAGTATATGCGTTTTGAAAATTCGAGAGCCTGCCAATCCACATTTCGGGGTGAACGACATCGAAAATCGTCGCGTCGCGGTGCTTTAAATAAAAATCCTGCAGTTCGGGATAACGATAAAGCTCCGAGCTTTTGGCATAAATTAAAGGATTTTGTTTTCGGCAAGTATCAACTCTTTTATCGTACCAAACCGCCGGGCGAATGCAATCAATGCCGACGTAACCGAGCCGCAAAAATTTTTCCGCCCAATAGGATTGCCATTGCTCGTTGACGTGATTGGTGCCGCCTTGAGCAGGAATCGCCGCGCTGAACAAAATCACATCACTCAACTTTGTTAAATCCTCGACGAAAGAATCTGCGCGGGCGAGCGTCAAGTGTTCGGCGACTTCAATCGTCATTGCCAAATCGAAGCGGCTGTCAATATTTATGCGCTCTTCCAAATTTGCGGGGTGAAAAAATTTTTCGTCAATGCGGAGCCATTTTCTGTCGACGTAATCGCCGTCAATGCCGTAAACTTTAACCCCCCCTTTTTGAAGTTTTTTGTAAGTACTCAAGCCATCCGCCGACGCCGCAACCGACATCGATAACGCTGCGCGGATGAATGTACTTGGTAACGACGGGAAAAATTACAGAAGCTCGTTTGTGAGAATTCTCTATGTTAATACGGTAAAAATTTTCGTCGTAAAGTTCATTGCCCGCGTGAGCCTGTTTGTTTTCCATAAAAAAACCTTCTTGAAAAAATCCCGCCGAGCTTTTCGACGGGAAATTTTTTTTTTGCAAAATTTTTCAGCCCATGTGAACGACGCCTTTAACGAGAAGTCGAGCCTTTGCTCTGGCAAGAGCCGCCTCCGCTCTGTCGATGTCGATTTCGGGGTCTTTCTTGGCGAGGCGTTCGCTTGCACGATTGTAAGCCGCCCTTGCCCGTTCAACGTCGATGTCGTCGGGAGCCTCTGCCGCGTCCGCGAGGATTGTAATTTTTTCGGGCGTGACTTCCATAAAGCCGCCGCTGACGAAAAGTTTTGTTTCGCCGCTTGCTTCTTTAATCCTCATTGCGTGCGGGATAAGTTCGGTCAAAAGATTGGCGTGCTTCGGCAAAATGCCAAGCTCTCCGCAAATCGAACGGACAATCAGCATGTTAATATCTTTGTCGTAAACGTTGCCTTTGTCGGGCGTGGCAACCTCAAGCAGGATTGTGGCCATAGCTTACGCCTCCTTGAGTTTTTGAGCCTTTTGAACGGCCTCCTCAATGCCGCCGACCATGTAGAATGCCGCTTCGGGCAAGTCGTCGTATTTGCCGGAAAGAATTTCTTTGAAACCGCGAATCGTGTCTTTAAGAGCAACGTATTTGCCGGGCGAACCCGTGAATGCTTCGGCGACGGCGAACGGCTGCGACAAGAAACGTTGAATCTTTCTTGCGCGGCTGACCGTCAACTTGTCTTGGTCGGAAAGTTCTTCCATGCCGAGAATCGCGATAATGTCCTGCAACTCTTTATACTTCTGCAAAACCGCCTGCACGCCGCGAGCAACTTCGTAATGTTCGCGCCCGATAACGTTCGGGTCGAGGATACGGCTTGTCGAGTCGAGCGGATCGACGGCGGGATAAATTCCAAGCTCCGCGATTTGACGGCTCAAAACGGTTGTAGCATCCAAGTGCGTGAATGTCGCGGCAGGAGCCGGGTCAGTCAAGTCGTCTGCGGGAACGTAAACTGCTTGCACGGAAGTTATCGAGCCTTTTTTCGTCGAAGTGATTCTTTCCTGCAAGGCACCGACGTCAGTCGTCAAAGTGGGCTGATAACCGACGGCGGAGGGCATACGACCGAGCAGAGCCGAGACTTCCGAGCCTGCCTGAATGAAACGGAAAATATTATCGATAAAAAGCAGAACGTCTTTGCCCTGTTCGTCACGGAAATATTCCGCCATAGTCAAGCCGGTTAAGCCGACGCGCATACGAGCACCGGGCGGTTCGTTCATCTGTCCGTAGACGAGCGCGGTTTTGTCGATAACGCCCGATTCGGTCATTTCCGTCCAGAGGTCGTTGCCTTCGCGGGTGCGTTCGCCGACGCCCGAAAAGACAGAGTAGCCGCCGTGTTCCGTTGCGATGTTGTGAATCAATTCCATAATCAAAACGGTTTTGCCGACGCCCGCGCCTCCGAACAGACCGATTTTGCCGCCGCGAGAGTAGGGAGCAATCAAGTCGACGACTTTAATACCCGTCTCAAGAATTTGCGTCGAGGTTTCTTGTTCCTCGAAGCTGGGAGCTTTGCGGTGAATCGGGAGCCAATGTTTGTTGTTGACGGGTTTGGGATTGTTGTCGACGGTTTGACCGAGAACGTTGAAGACGCGCCCCAAGCATTCTTCGCCGACGGGCACTGTGATAGGTGCGCCGGTATCTTCCGCCTCCATGCCGCGAACAAGTCCGTCCGTCGAACTCATGGCAATGCAACGGGTGACGCCGTCGCCGAGGTGCTGCATGACTTCAGCGACGAGGTCAATCTCAACGTTACCCGACTTGCCTTTTATATTTATCGCGTTCAAAATTTCGGGCAGTTCGCCGACGGGAAATTCGATGTCAACGACCGCGCCGATAACTTGAACAACTTTTCCTTTCGCCAAATTTTTTTCACTCCTTTATTCAAGCGCGTTGGCACCGCCGACAATTTCGTTGATTTCGTTGGTGATACCCGCTT
>CAMVAG010000021.1 GCA_947165405.1 uncultured Selenomonadales bacterium | reverse complement strand
ACCCGCTCGGCGGCTCCGGCATTTTCTACTGGGATTTGATTAACGAAGTTTACAAAATCAAAAAGCCGATTAACGTCGTCAATCCCAACATCGATTATACGTTCAGCTTCATGCCGCCCGACCACGACGGCAAAATCCGTATGGACTGCTCGTCGCCGTTCGCTATGGCAAATCTTATCGCGCTCAAAGACAAATACGATATTGCTTTCGGCAACGACACCGACTATGACCGTCACGGCATTGTCACGCCGCAAGGTTTGATGAATCCGAATCATTATCTTGCAGTCGCGATAAAATACCTCTTCACGAATCGCCCCGGCTGGAGCAAAGACGCTATGGTCGGCAAGACGCTCGTTTCAAGCTCGCTGATTGACAAGGTCGCTGCCGATATCGGTCGCAAGCTTTGTGAAGTTCCCGTCGGCTTTAAGTGGTTCGTTGACGGTTTGTTTGACGGCTCGATGGGCTTCGGCGGCGAAGAATCTGCGGGCGCGTCGTTCCTCTGTAAAGACGCTTCCGTTTGGACGACAGACAAAGACGGTATCATTATGGACTTGCTCGCCGTCGAAATCACTGCCAAGACCGGCAAGAATCCTTCCGAACATCACAAGGAACTCACCGACAAATTCGGCACGTTCTACTATGCTCGCAAAGACACGCCCGCCACTCCCGACCAGAAAGCTGCTCTCGGCAAATTGGCTCCCGAAAACCTCAAGGCGGATACTCTTGCAGGCGCGAAGATTACCGGCAAGTTCACGAAGGCTCCCGGCAATGGCGCGTCAATCGGCGGCTTGAAAGTCGTCACCGATAAAGGCTGGTTTGCGGCTCGTCCCTCCGGCACAGAGGATATGTGCAAAGTCTACGCGGAAAGTTTTGTCAGCGCGGAACACCTCGCTCAAATTCAAAAAGAGGCGGGAGAAATCGTCGCCTCTGTTGTGTGATTAAATTTTATTGGAGGTTTTAAAATGGCTCTTACTTTAAAATCAGGTTTCAGCTTCGACTACGATAATCTCTTCGGCGAAGGCAAAGTTACGGCAGCCGACCTCGACGAATGCAAAGACGCACTCAAAGCCGCTCACGAGGCAATGAAAGTCATGCGCGAAAGCGGCTTCATTAAAGCCCACCTCTCCAAAGACGGCAACCCCGAAAAAGTTTACTTCTCCAAGCTGCCCTACATCACCGAAGAAAACGGCAAGCTCAATCTCAACTCGCCCGCCTCGATTCAACGCCTCCACGACTTCACGGAAAGAATCCGCAACAATGTCGACGCGGTTGTTTCGCTCGGTATCGGCGGATCGTTCCTCGGCAATAAAGTTCTCTTCGATATTTTCTGCGGCGAATTCTGGAACACTTGGACAACCGAACAACGCAAGGGCTTGCCCAAAGTCTACTTCAGCGGACAGAACATCGACCCGCGCAGAACCGGCGACATTATCAATCACCTCAAGGCTATGGCGGCGAACAAGGGCGGCAAGTACAAAGTCATGCTGATTTGCATTTCCAAGAGCGGCGGCACCCTCGACACTATGAGCAACTTCATGGTTATCCTCGACGCGCTCAAGAAAGATGCCAACATTGAGGTTGAATGCGTCGCCGTCACCGACCCGAACATGGAAAAGAAAACTCTCCTCAAGCAAATCGCGGTTGACAACGGCTGGGAAACTTTCGCTGTTCCCGATGGCGTCGGCGGACGTTTCACCGTTTTCTGCGAAGTCGGTCTTTCGACGGCTGCGGTTATCGGCATGGACATTGAAAAATTCCTCGAAGGCGCACGCGATATGGACGAAGCTTGCAAGAACGAAGACATCTTCCACAATCCCGCAATGCTCAACGCCGCGCTCAAATTCATCGCTTACAAAAAATACGGGCGCAATATCGAAGTCATGATGCCCTACGGCGATTATCTCAAGTCGCTGTCCGAATGGTATATCCAACTTTTGGCTGAATCTCTCGGCAAGCAATTCGACAAGGACGGCAAGGAAGTTTGCGAAGGACGCACGCCGCTCGTCGCAGTCGGCACAACCGATATGCACTCCCAGACGCAACAACATCAGGAAGGCACGCTCGATAAAGTCGTTCAGTTCATCAAGGTTGAGAAATGGGCGAACGATTTGACTATCCCGAACGTCTTCCCGAACGTCAAGAAACTCGCTGACATTTCCGGCGTGACAATGGGCGATGCTCTCGAAGTGGCTCGTCAATCGAACGCGGACGCGCTCAAGTCCAACAAACGCTTCAACGCTTGCTTCACGCTCCCCGAAGTCAACGAATATCATCTCGGCGAATTGATGTATCTGTTGGCAATGTCGGTTGCTTACGAGGGCGAACTCCTCAACGTCGACGCTTTCAATCAGCCCGGCGTCGAGGCTTACAAACGCATCATGGGTCCGAAACTCCAAGAACTCAAAGCAAAAGGATAATTAGTGGTTAGTGGTTAGTTGTTAGCTTTTAGCTGTTAGTTGTTAGATTTTTTCTATCAGCTGACAGCTATTTTTTTTGCTCACTAACCACTGACCACTTACTTCCTTTTAATCATTTTCTCCAGCGTCTCGAATAAAACTTCGGGCTCGACGGGCTTGGTGAGGTGTGCATTCATGCCCGCCTGCAAGCTCCTTTGAACGTCTTCATCAAAGGCATTTGCCGTGAGCGCGATTATCGGTATCGTCTTTGCGTCCTTGCGCTTCAAGGCTCTGATTCGTTGCGTCGCCTCCAAGCCGTCCATTTCGGGCATCCGCACATCCATCAATATCGCGTCGTAATAATTTTCGGGTGACTTCTCGAACATTTCCAGCGCGATTTTTCCGTTTTCGGCATGTTCCGCCTCTATCTCGCGCATTTGCAACACCATCATCATTATTTCCGCGTTCACGGCCATATCTTCCGCCATTAATATTCTTCGTCCCGCCAAGTCAACTTTATTATCGGTCTCGTTTGAAATAAGATTTTTCTTTTTGAGAGCGTTCTTGAATTCCTCAAGCAGATTGCCGGAGAAAAGCGGCTTGGCAATGAAACTGTCGACGCCGGCTGCGATTGCCTCGTTGATAATGTCATCCCAGTTGTAAGCCGTCAAAATTATAATCGCCGTCTCGTTGCCGATAATTTCGCGGATTTTTTTTGTCACTTCGACGCCGTCCATTTCGGGCATTTGCCAATCGACGATAATCAAATTGTACGGCTCGCGGCGGGCGTGACGAAGTTTAACCATTTCAATGGCTTCCTTGCCCGACATGACGGTTTCGGAGGATATGCCTGCCTTTTCCAAAACCAATTTGGCATGGTCGCAGGCAATGGGGTCGTCGTCGACAATCAAAACTTTCATCTCATGCGGCTTAATTTCAATATCGTCTTTGACCGTTTCGCCTTTGTCCATGTCAATCAGCGTGACTGTCACATTAAAAGTTGTTCCGACGCCTTTTTCCGATTCGACTTCGATTTTGCCGTTTAACATGTCGACGATACTTTTGGTTATCGCCATGCCCAAGCCCGAAGAACCGTATTTGTTCGTGGCACTAGAATCTTCTTGGCTGAACGTCTCGAAAATCTTCGGAAGATATTCCTTGCTCATGCCGATTCCCGTGTCTTTGATTGTGAAACGGATTGTAGATTTCTTTTCAAAGTCGGCAATCTTCTCGACGATTAAATCGACCTTGCCGCCTTCGGGCGTGAACTTGACGGCGTTGCCCAAAATGTTAATCAATACCTGCCGCAACTTCATGCTGTCACCGATATAATTTTCGTCGACGGCTCCGTTTATGCGGCAATTATATTCCAGCTTCTTTTCCTTGCACTGTCCGCTGAAAATCGTATTTATCTGCTCAATCAGTTTGGAGAAATCGAATTCCTCATTGCGGACGGTCATGCGCCCCGATTCAATGCGGCTCATGTCGAGTATGTCGTTTATCAAACTCAACAAATGTTGAGCGGAGGTGCCGATTTTTTCAAGATAACTCTTTGTCGTATCGGAAATGCCCGGCTCGTGAAGCGCGAGGCTGCCCAAACCGATAATCGCGTTCATGGGCGTGCGTATCTCATGGCTCATGCTTGAAAGGAAAGTAGTCTTTGCCTTGCTTGCCTCCTCCGCCGTTTTGAGCGCATCGCTTAAGGCTTGGCTTTTTGCCAAAGAATCGCGCATATCGGAATCAATATCGGAAATGCCGACGCCGATGACGTGATTGGAAATTCTGGTGCCGTCGTCAGCGATACCGACGCTTGCGATACGAATCATTTCGTAAGAGTCCTTGCCGTTTCTGTTGGCGAGGTAGCGATAACTTAAGACGGAATTTTTTTCCAGAGCTTCACGAATTGTATCGGGCTTAATAAATTTCAAAAAATCGGCGCGATAATCTGCGGTGATGTAGAGATTGGCATATTCGGTAAATCTTCTGCTGAACTTAAAGCCCTCGCCTTCGGCAAGCGCATTTTCCAATTCCTTGTCGGCTCTGTAGCAAATGCCGGAATCATCGGCGAGGTTGACGTAATAAACGCTGCGATAATCGCTGGACAAGGCGCGAATCATGTTATCCTGTTGAGCTTTTTCCTGTTCTTGAGCCAAAAGTTCTTCTTGCAGGGCGAGTTGCTCCTCTAGTTCCTGTTGCTTGACGCGATTTTCTGCATCGGCGGTTTCCTTTTCAAGTCGGGCTTTTGCGGCTTTTCGAAGTTGAATAATCATGGCGGCAAACATCAAGACAATAACCAAAGCCGTAACGACGGAGTGAGTCAAGCTGCGGAAAATGATTGTGTTGGTGATTGAGCTGATTTGTTCACTTATGACACTTTCGCGAATCAAATAGGACAACATCCAATCTGTGCCGCGAATCGGAACGTAATACATCGTTTCGCGAATCCCCTCGTAGGTGAAGGCAACGAATCCTTTATTTCTTTTTTCGAAATCATTTTTCAGTTTGTCAAGCGAATAGCTTTTTTCAAATGCTGCTTTTTCCATTGCGGAGAATAAATTATTATCGCCGGAAAGACCGCCGAGGACGATATTTGTCAATGCCACGCCGCTTTGAGTGTAGATATTGCAGAAAGTCGTATTGTTGCCCGTCGCCTGCAATGAAACGTTTTCCAGCATGCGGTTCATATCCATTTCCATAAAGCACGCGACAAGAGTTTTGCCCATGAACGGCAGATTATCCGTCGGCATTGCGATAACTATTTTTTTGTTGTTGCTTTTGATATTTTTGATAAAAATTTCTGTCTCGGTGAGGTTTTTATAATCAAAATTATAAATGCCTATATCGTTGCGTGTGCCTCTTGAGGTGTAAATCAATCCGTCCGTATCGACGAAGGCGAATTTTTCCAAGCCGTAAAGTCGCTTCATCCTCGCCTGATATTCCTGCAAGTTTTCCACGCTGCTCAAATTTTCTTTGGTCAAAAGCCCCATTGCAACATTCATATCGCTGATATAATCGTTTAGCTTGCCGGCAATGACTTGTTCGCGCCGCCCTGCCAGTTCGTCGAGATACAAAAGGCTGACCGTCCGAACCGCTGCCGCGTTGTCTTCATTTACGCCCGTGCCCATCCAAAATGTTCCCGCAACTAATATTATCACAACGATTAGAGCACCGACCAAGACTTCTTTCATAAGCTTTTTTTGTTCGGTATCCATCTTCATCACCTGCTGATTGTGTTTAAAGTGCCCCGCGAATCACGAAGACAATTTTGCCTTCGTCGTTTTCGGAAGAACTTTCAAGCCGCGCCGATTTTACGACGAAATTTTTCACGCGGGCGAGGTAATTCCTCACGGCGGCGGGGTTATCGGTCAAGCCTTCCACTTCCAAAATATTTTCTTCGACGCGGATTTTCGTCAAGCGAACTTCCTCGCCCGCAATCCTGCCGAGATTTATCAACAGATTAAAATTTTCTTTGCCCGAAAGTTGCGCGGCGATTTTGTTTAATCTTTGAAGTTCGGAAATGTTTGCGTCGAGTGTTTCTTTCAAGGCAAGGTCTTCGCGCAGTTCGTCGATTGAAATTTTCGCCGCGTCGAGTTTTTCCGAAGCCGTGCGATAATCTAAAAAAACTTTTGCCGAGCCGAAAATCATCACGATAAAGAAAATTGCCGCCGTCGCCAAAGAAATTTTTTTCCAACTCCACACGCTGCCCCGCGCCGATAAGAGGTTCGGGTTTTTTTTGTCGCGGACGACTTCGGCTATGAATTTTGCTCTGTCGAACGGCGAAATTTTATCAAGCAAATTTGTCGGCATGAGCGATAAGCCGCGCAAGTTCATGTTAAACTTTTTGAACGCCGCCGCGAATTCCTCGACACGCGCACGCGGCAAAGTTTCCATCCAAATTTCCTCGCCGACCCTTGCGAAAGAAAATGCCTTATCGTTGCCCGGCTGTGCTGTTGACCAAGATTTGACCAGCGAAGGAATTTCTTTTTCGGGGATTTTTGCGACTTCCGTTTGATAAGTCACGACCTCACCTTCGCGAAGACAAAGACCGACCGAAGAAATTTTCCAAGCCCTTTGAGTACATGCAAGCGAAATTTTTTCGGCAAGTTGTTCAAGCTCCGTGCCGTCCGCGTCAAGTTCAATCGTCTCGATTTTTTCCGTGAGGCGTGCGATAAAAATTTTTTCTCCGTCGAAATACGCGCCGATAATTTCGCTCGTGTCCTCGCGGAAAAAATTTTTCAGTCTTTCAAACGTCAAATGAATTCCTCCAAAATCAGCTGAACTCCAAAACTTTTTTGTAAGCTGCAAGAGCCTCGTCCTTCTTGCCGGCAATTCGAGTAACCTTTGAAACTTTCGAAGACATCGCCTTGAAAAATTACGTCGCGGGTATCGGCAACAAAAATTTGTTCGTAATAAATTTGAGTTTCGAGGAAATCCAATCGTAGTGAGTCGCTACACCCATTATCAAATTTTTTTTCATGATGACACCTCGTTGTTAAATCATTGAATGAGTTCGGCAACCGTCGCATTCACGGCTCTGATTAAATCTTGCGGCGATAAAATTATTTGCATGCCGCGTTGCCCTGCGCTGATTGAAATTTTTTCCAAAGACAAGGCGCGAGCGTCAAGGTAGACGGGATAATTTTTTTTTGCTCCGAGCGGCGAACAGCCTCCGCGAACGTAACCCGTCAGCGGCAAAAGTTCTTTCAAGGCAATCATTTCAACGGATTTGTTTCCGCTTGCCTTAGCCAATGCCTTCAAGTCGAGTTCGTCGCCGCCGCCGATAACCGCCATGATAACGCCGGATTTATCGCCGCGAGCCACCAGCGTTTTGAAAATCATTTTGATGTCAAGCCCGCTGATTTGCGCGACATGAACGGCGGATAAATCGTTTTCGTCGACGGCGTAAGTTTTAATTTCGTAAGCAATGCCCAGCCCGTCGAGGATTCGGGCGGCGTTGGTCTTTTTAATTTTCTTTGTCATTAAAATTCAATTCCTTTTAAATTAGAGTGTGTTGATAAATTGTTTTTTATGAATTTCTTCTACTTTTCTTTTGTTCGCCCAAAAGAAAAGTAGCAAAAGAAAAGGGCGTTCGACCGGCTATAAAAACATCCATGTTTTTAACGCCGGCGGCCGTCATCCATGACGGCCGGGCTTTCACTACCCGCTACGTTTTGACTTTAACAACACACTGTATCAATCGCCTCCAACCAAATCAAAGCGCGGGTCGCATTCAAAGCACCGCATCCAAGGCAACGTAACTTTAAAATTTTCAAGTCGGAAATTTTTCGGCAGGATTAAATTTTCGGAAACAAAGGCGTGCATTTTCTCGTTCGTCAAGGAATTCATTTGGTCAATCACGTCGTCAAGTTTGTAAGGATTGACGCCCACACGATAGCATTCGGCGATAATCTCTTGGCGGACGTTTGCTTGATAAGCCCAGTCGTCAAGGTAGCGCATGATTAAAAGTTCGGTAACGTCTTTGTCGTTCATGAATTTGGTAAGGACGCCCGTGCCGATAAGAAAGCCGCTTGCATTGCTTGCGGTGTTCCAGCCGCCGTAAGCCCGAAGCTTGAATTGCAAATCGTCGCGCTTGAGTTGATTCATAAGAGCGTTGTCGGCTCCGTTCGCGAAAGTAATATCGGCTACGGCAACGGGATAATCCTTCGACAAAAAATCTTTCACGGGCTTTAGAAAAGTTTTGAGGTCGCCGCGCATTTTGAGATTATTTTTTTTGGAAGCTGCGTCGAAAGTTTTTCCGTTTGCACGAGTGTTGACGGCAAGGACAAGGTCGGCTCGTTCGTGAGCGGGAATCCTCAAGCCGCCCGCCGCGATTATCGCCGCGTCAACCGAAACGCCAATCGGCTCGTTGCAGAAAGTCGGGAAAGTTTCCGCGCCCTTGCCTTCGTTGTACATGACTGAAACGAACGGAATAAAATGTTTGTCCTGATTAATGGCGCGGGTAATCATCAACATGCCGAGTTCGTCTGCGCCGGAGGTGACTTGCACGACGGTCTTGCCCAAGTCGCTTGCATGTTCGGTAAGCTTGCGGCTCTCTCTGTGCGTCTGCGAAAACATTGCGCTGTCGTCGCAACCGAGCAGAAAATATTCAAAGACACCTTCCCGCGTCAAGTCAATCATATATTTGTTGGCGTCGAAATTTTCTTGGCGGCGTTCAGACCAATCCTCGAAATATTCTTTGGGGATTTGCGCTTCAAGTTCTTTAAGTTGCTTTTGTTCCTTGCGCGAAAGTTTTTGCATTTCTTGCTTGTCGAGCAGCGCGGTGTAATTAAAAAACAGCGTGCCGTATGTTTTGTAATATTCCGGCTCAAAACTTGAAGCCAATTCCGAACGCGGCGTGCGCATTATCGTCCCGAAAACATAAATCGGCAGCCGAGGAAATTTTTCGTCAAAAGTTTGGAAACGTTTGGCGCGAGCCATAATCTTCGGCGGATCCAAATCTTGAAGACGCGAGGCAACCAAACTGCCGTAAATCATCGCGTCGGTCGAGATAACTGCAATGTCTGCCAGAGGAGCAGTTTCGTCAAGCCAAGTCCAAAGTTTATCGGGGTCGCCGTGAAAATTTTTTGAGCCGAGAAATTTTTCGGGCGGCGTCAAAATTTCGTAGCCGAGTTTTTTGGCAACATCCACCACTTGATAAAAATTGACAGGTCGACTATCCAGCGGCACGTATAAAATTTTTTTGCCTTGCGCGGATACCGTCGAAGTAAAAAAAATTATCAAAGCCATCAGCAAAAAAAATATTTGTTTCATAATCATCGCCACCCAAAAAATTTTTCCACATTGTATCAAAAAATTTTTAAGTTGCCAAAGAATTTTCGTTGACTTTAAGGCATTTCTAATTTAAAATCTGCTTTGGAGGTGGGTTAAGAATGTTAGACAAAAGATTAAACCCCGAAGAGGCTAAAAAGGTTCAGGCGTCCAAGTGGTATCCGAAATATCACGTTGCTCCGCCCGTCGGCTGGCTCAACGACCCGAACGGCTTTTCGTATTACAAAGGTGAGTATCACATTTTCTATCAGTATCATCCTTATTCCGTGAACTGGGGTCCCATGCACTGGGGTCATTCCACAAGTAAAGACCTCTGCCACTGGGAACATCAACCGATTGCAATTACGCCCGGCGCATTTTCCGAAGGGCACGAATGGTATGACTGGGACGGTTGCTTCAGCGGCTGCGGCTATGAGTTCGAAGGCAAGCTCTGGCTTATGTACACGTCGCAAAGATTCAACGGACCCGGCGGTGTCAATTCTTCCGCAGAAAATCCTTCCGGCTACAATCCTTCCGGCAGTGCAGGCGGCGGCAATGTCACCGAGCGTCAATGCTACGCTTATTCCGAAGACGGAATTAACTTCACGAAGTACGAAAAAAATCCCGTCATTGACATTCCGAACGATCATCCGATTATCGCCAACATCGACTTCCGCGATCCGAAAATCTGGGATCACAACGGAAAATATTATTGCGTAATCGGCAACAGAATCCGCGACCGCTCCCGCACGCAAATCGTCCTGTTCGAATCCGAAAACTTCTTCGATTGGACGTTTAAATCCGTCGTCGCCATTTCCAAACCCGATTACTCCGAAGGCACCATGTGGGAATGCCCGGGCTTTGCGCATTTCGGCGACAAATACGTCATGATTACTTCGCCGCAACATGTCCCGTACAAAGGCTACATGTTCCACAACATTCACCAAGCCGGTTACATGATCGGCACACTCGATTACGATCAAGGCGTATTCTATCGCGGCGATTTCTTCACTTTCGACCACGGCTTCGACTTCTACGCAACCACAATGATGAAAAATCCCGAAGGTCGCTACTTCATTATTGCTTGGATGGCTGCTTGGCAAAGTCCCTTCCCCGAACAAGCAGACGGCTGGGCAACAATGCTGACCATTCCGCGTGAACTTCAGTTGAGAGAAGACGGCAGAGTCTATACCATTCCGCCCAAAGAACTCGAATGCATGCGCGGCGAAGGCGTTCACTTCAAAGACCTCGCGCTCGATAAGGAAACGAAACTTGACGGCGTTAAAGGCACTTGCGGCGAATTGCTCTTCGATGTCGACGTTAATGCTTCGGGCAACAACTTCGCCTTTGAGCTTTTCTCGAACGGCAAGGACGATAAAACGGTCGTTAAATACTACCTCGAAGATGGGCAACCCGTCATTGAGCTTAACCGCGACCAAACGATTGAAGGCGGCAAAGGTGTTCGCAAAGTCATTTTGCAACCCTTCGGCGATATTATCCGGTTCCGCATTTTCCTCGACAAGTCCGCGATTGAAATTTTCATCAACGACGGTTCCGAAGTTATGTCGACTCGTGTTTATCCGCAAGAAGAATCTCAAAATATCATCTTCATTCCGCAAGCCGAAAAATTCGCAATCAAATCGCTTGACTGGTATGAATTCTGATAAATAATTTTTCGCAACAAAAACCGCTCCGAATTTTGGGGCGGTTAATTTTTTTCGAGGTGATGAAAATGATTGTTCCGCAGACGACAAAAGCCCTGCTCGCCGAATCGCTCAAAGACTTGGCGCAATTCAAAGCCGTCGATAAAATCACGATAAAGGAGCTGACAAAAAATTGCGGGCTCACGTCGCCGACGTTTTACAATCACTTCCGCGACAAGTACGACCTCATGGCTTGGATTTACAATCAGAAAATTGAGGCGTCGATGAAAAATTTCGGGCAAGGCGATTCGTTCGAGGATGTCATTTGCAAGTGGATGGAAATTGTTTTGGAGGACGAAGAATTTTTTCTTAACCTTTTAAAAAATGCCGTCGGACAAAATTCTTTCCGCTACGCCACGAACGACCACGCGATTAAACTTTTGGCAGAGTGGATAAAGTCTCGGCACAACCTCAACGAATTGTCGCCGGAAATTATTTTCTGCATAAGATTTTTCATGCGGGCACTCTCGGAATTTGTAAGCGATTGGGCTTTGGAAAAGTGGGAGTGTTCGCCGCGAGAGATGGCAAAATTTTTCGTGGCGGCAATGCCCGCGCCGCTCAAGCCGCTTTTATTGCAGATTTAAATTTCTATAAAGTTGCTTTATAAATTTCAAGCTTTATAAATTGAATTGGAGCCGACGCTTCTGTAAAATTCTTATAAAAATTTTTGGAGGGATTATTCATGCCGATGGTTAAAGACTATCTGTACAACAAATTCAAGCACGGTATCGAGGCGGGCAAGCTTCAATACGGAGTCGGGCAAGAAACGACTTCGGCAGAGGTTGCGGAAATTTTGGCGACGAGCAATTACGATTGGCTCTTCGTCGACGGCGAACACGGCGGGCACACCGTCACGACGATTTTGGACATCGCCAGAGCAATCGCGGCTTATGACATGACGCCCGTCGTTCGCATTCCGCAAGCCGGCATCGGTATCATCAAACAACTTCTCGACGGCGGCATCCAAAATATAATTATCCCGAAAGTCGAAACGGGCGAAGAGACCGAAGACATTATGTATTGGGCAAGCTACGCGCCCAGAGGCAATCGCGGCTTCGGAGCAAGTGCTGTCCGCGCAGGTCGTTTCAATCGCCACCCCGATTATCTTGAACGCAACGTCGAGGAAATTTGTATCTTGCCGCAGATTGAAAGCGTTCGCGGCTGGGAAAATCTGGAGGCAATCACCAACACGCCCGGCGTCGGCGCAGTTTTTCTCGGTCCGATTGATTTGGCTGTCGACATGGGGCACGGCATAAATATTTTCCACCCCGAAGTTGAAGCGGCAATGGACGACATGATTAAACGCATTCACGCGCTTGGCAAGCCCGTCGGAACAATCGCTTTGACGACCGAACAGGCAAAACGTTTCGTCGATTTGGGCGTGAGTTTCTTGGCACTCGGCGGCGATACGGCATTCTTGACGACGGCGGCCGATAACACTTTAAAAACTTACAAGGAGGCTATCGAAAAATGAAAAACGTTGTAATCATTTCGGGACACCCCGATTTGAAAATTTCGCTTGCAAACAAAACTGTCTTGGAAGAAATTTCCGCGCTGTGTCCTCAAGTTGAGATTCGCAAACTCTGCGAACTTTATCCCGATTACAAATTCGACATCAAAGCGGAGCAGGCGGCTCTCGAAAAAGCTGACGTTATCATTTTCCAATACCCCATGAACTGGTACGGCGTCCCCGGCTTGCTCAAGCTTTACATCGATAAAGTCATGGAACACGGCTGGGCTTACGGCTCGAAAGGCACCGCGCTTGCAGGTAAGGCGTTGATTGCCTCGTTGACTATGGGAGCACCCGACGTTGCTTATTCGGCAGAAGGCGTCATGGGTCACACCGTCGAAGAATTCAGCTATCAGATTAAAAATTTCGCCGCAATGTGCAAGCTCGACTTCAAGAAATTATTTTATATCGGCGGCATGATGTGTATACCCGGTGTCACGACCGAAGAACAAAAAGCTGCTCTTATCGACAAAGCCAAAAAGCACGCTGCCAACCTCGTCGACTGCATAAAATCTTTGTGAGGCGATTAAATGTTTCACGACATCATAAAAAAAATTCCGCGTCGCGATTACGGCATTGACGGCTTGGAAGTTCACGTCGACCACACCTCGACCGGCACGGTTTATTTCGTCAGCGCGGAAAAGGAAGTCGTCTTCCCCGAACATTTTCACGCCGCGCAATGGACAATCGTCGTTACAGGCTCGTGCACGTTCACTGCAAACGGCGAAAGCAAAATTTATTCGGCGGGCGAAACGTATTTCATTCCCGCAGGATTGAAACATCAAATTACTTTGCACGCGGGCTATTCCGAAGTCGATTACGTCGACGACCCGCTCGACGGAGAGGAATGTACAATGGAAAATAAAGTTATCGCAGGCTTGCAAACGATTGTAACCGAGCTGGCTCAACAAGCCGACGGTCATTTGATTCAAGCGCGGATTTTCGCTTCTCAAGGCTTGAGCAAACTTGCCAAACAGTACGAGGAGCACGCCGCCGAGGAACGCGGTTATGTTGTAAAGTGCATCGACCGCCTGATTGATTTGGGTTGCGCCGTCAAGTTGGAGGATAAAAAATGCGCGCCGATTATCTGCGACGCCGTCGAATATCTCAAGCACGACTTGCAAGTTTCCAAAGACGGCTTGGCTTGGCTCAAGGAAATTCTCTGCGCTGCGCAGGACGACCCGACGACCTTTGACCTCTTGAAAGATTATTATCAAGACGAGGAAGGCGACATGTATTGGGCCGAACAACAGCTTGCCTTGATTGAGATGATTGGAAAACAAAATTGGTTGACTAAGCAGATTTAATTTTCCACTGCAACAAAAAAACCGCTCCGATTTTTTGGGGCGGTTAATTTTTTTTATTCGAGCGGGTCTGTCCCATATTGATTGTCGCCTTTCGTGCCGGGACAGAACAAAATGTAAAGAGCGATTATCCCGTTTATCATGGTGAGAATATTTTCGAGCTGCGAGGGTTCCGTGACCAAAAAATCATTTCCTTGAAAAATTATCGTCGAGAGGCTTAACGTAACACAAACATAAGCAAGCGTCTCGTCTTTGTTCATGTCGTGCAGTCGTCTGACCGTGAGACAAAAAATCGGAACTTGAACGGCGGCAGAAAAAATTTTGATTAAGCCGTTCCCGAAGCTTGAAAGCTGACCGAGCGCGTTGACATCCATGACGATAATACCGAGCACAATTATAAACGAGACAAGAGCAATCGTTATGGAGCGTTTGAAATATCGCCAACGATTCAATCTTCCTTCGCGGCGAAAAAAATTTTCGGCAATGCCGCTGTCCTTCACGTGAGCCACTTTGAACACCTCCGTTTAAGCCAGCGTAAAATTTATTTTGTTGATGCCGTTCGAATACTCATGCGAATAATTTTTCGACAGGTTATGCAAAATCATCGCGCCCAAATTTTCCTCGTCTATTTCGTCAAAATCTTTGTCGAGCGGATTGTACGCCTTACCCGTGCAGGAAAATTTTATGTCGACACCGGTATCGACTTCGGCATAAGTCACGTCGAGCGTAATGTGAACGACATTTTCCCCTTCGCAAGTTTTGTCAATCATTTCGTAAATCAATTCTTCGCAGCAAAGTTGAATGCGATTGGTCTTGCGGGCGTTCAAGCCGTATTTTTCCGCGAACATCTGAATGCCGCCCTGCATCTTCGGCAAGTCAAAATCGCGATCAAGAATTTCGTAGCTGAAATATTTTTGCTTGTGGATAAAGGCGATAGTCTTTTCACGTTTGGGCGCGTCGAAAATTTCTGCGGGCGTGCCCTGTTCGTAAATTTCTCCGTCGGCAAAAAATAAAATCCTCGTGGCGACTTCGCGGGCAAAGTTCATTTCATGCGTGACGATTATCATTGTCAAATTTTGTTTGGCGAGCATGCGAATGACCGCGAGGACTTCGCCGACCATCGTCGGGTCGAGCGCGCTTGTCGGTTCGTCGAAGAGAATTACTTTCGGATTCATCATGAGGCTTCGGCAAATGGCGATACGTTGTTGCTGACCGCCCGATAAAAATTCGGGATAGGCCTCCGCTTTGGAAGTCAAGCCGACCTGCGCGAGCAATGCCATTGCTTTTTCGCGAGCCTCGTCGTTCGTCATGCCCAAAAGTTTTATCGGCGCGACGGTTAAATTTTCCATGACGTTCATGTGCATGAACAAATTAAATTTTTGCCAAACCATGCCGAGCTTGCGACGAATTTTATCAATGTCGACATTCGGCGCGGTGAGTTCTTCGCCGTCGATAAAAATTTTTCCGGCGTTCGGAATTTCAAGCAGTTCGAGGCAACGGAGGAAGACACTCTTGCCGCAACCCGACCCGCCGATAATCGCAATGCGTTCGCCGGTTTCAACAGTCAAATCGATTCCGCGCAAGACTTCCAAATTTCCGAAAGATTTTTTCAAGCCGCTAACTTCGATAACACTCAATGAATCGCCTCCTTTAAATCAATATTGAAAGCCGTCAAGGATGACGGCTTTCGCGCCGACGCATTTGCGTGATGCAAATACCGTCGGCGGCAACCAACTCAAAATTATTCACGAGCAATTTCAGCGGACAACAACGCCCCCGCGAGGTGCCCTTTCTTTGCTACTTTCTTTGGGCATGCAAAGAAAG
>CAMVAG010000020.1 GCA_947165405.1 uncultured Selenomonadales bacterium | reverse complement strand
TTTCGGCGGGAGATTTTTTTTACAACGGAACCAAAAGCCGGACAAACAATGACAAACGCGACCCGAATCAATACCGATTGCGCATTGCCAAAAATTTTCTCTGTGATATACTTCGCAGCAGTTCAAGGGATTGAACACGACCTTAAGACAGGAGGCAACAACCATGAAGAAATTTTTCAAAGAGAACGCAGCATTGATGTTGAGCACGGGACTTTTCGGCGCGTCATTGATTGTCGGCTTGATATTCTGCTACGGGCTCGAAAAAATCTTTTGAGCAAAGAAAATCCTCAAAGACAGTGTTCGCTCGATGAGCATAAAAATTTTTCCCGGCTCGTCGGCAGTCGGTCGGGCACTCGTCCAAGCACTCGATAAATTTATTTGAGACCGACAAAATCCCCTAACCATTAAAAATACCCTCTCCAAAAAAATTCCCCGTTCAAAACGAGCGGGGAGTTTTTTTTTGTTAATCGTTTATCTTTTTTCCTCTTTGCGCGTGCAGACAATCAACGCTGAAATTTTTTCGGCGAGCAGAGGATTGACTGCCTCTTGTGACAAAAATTCCGTGTCGGGTTGAAGTTGTGCCTTGATAAATTTTTTTGCGGCGTCTAGTGAAGTCAGCGGCAAAGGACATCCGCTCACCAAGCGGACAAAAATTTTCTGCGCGGTCTTTAATTCGTCTTCTTCAAGCGTCGGGAATTTCGTTGCAAGTTTAATCGCGTCGAGGGCAGTAGTCGCCTCGCCGAAACCGAACGCCGCATTGCCCCGCTTAAAGAGTTCGAGGTTCGCATTGCTCATGTCCAAAAAATTTTTCACGCCTTGACAAAAAATATCGTCGGCAACGTCAAAAAGTTCATGCAAGGAAATTTGCGGGCGGTCTATGCAGAAGATAAAAAATTTTTCGGCGGGCACGACAAAGAGCGTATCGACATTGCCGCGAAGATTTATCAGCGTGTAGTCGGCGTTTATCTTGCGCGAAGTGTTTTCGAGGATTGACGGCTTGCAGACAAAGGCAACGGTCACGGCGTCGTAAGTCTTCGCAAAGGAGGTGATGATCGGAATTGAAATTCGCGCCGCATTTCCGGCAAGACCCGCCACGATGAAAATCAAATCCGCGCCGTTCAAAGCGTCGAAGATATTTTTATAAATCGTCGTGAGGTCGCGATTGAGGAAAATATTTTTTCGTGCCGCGCTCGTGAGCATAATGTTTTCGTCGTTGCCAATCGCAATGAATTCAATCGCCTTGCCTTTGCCGACGCCCGCCGCCATCATTTTGGTAATCGCCTTCGCGCCGCCGTCGCCGACCCCGACAACTTTTATGTTAATGTCCATAAGATTTTCTCCTCGTCAATCGCTTTGCCAAATCTTGTCGCTCAAAATGTCAATGCAAGAAATTTTTCCGTCCCGCATGAAGGAGCCCGTGTCCATGAGCGTGATTTTATTCGGCAGGCGAATCGGATAATACCAGTCGCGCTTGACAAAAGGCGTGGGCGTGTGTCCGCAAATGACGTGCGCCGAGCCGCGATAGCCGTTATAAAATTTTTCGCGAATCCAAAGCAAATCTTCTTCTTCCTGTTTTTCAAGCGGCGTGTTCGGCTTGAGCCCGGCGTGAACAAAAATATATTCCTCGCCGTCGACTGTCATTTGATGATAATACGGGCGGTCGTTTATGAAATCAATGGCGCGTTGAAAAGCCGTCGGATCTTTCTTCTGCCACAAGTCAAATTCGGCTTTGGTTTTGTTGCCGCCGTTGGGAAGCCAGATATATCCTTCCGTGCCGCCAAGCGCATAATAATACAACATCATTTGCTCGTGGTTGCCGCGCAGAGCAATGACATTCGGCTTTTCGCTCATCTCCATTGCCCAACGAAAACAACGCATATTTTCTTCGCCGCGGTCAATGTAATCGCCCAACAGAATCAAAAAATCTTTGCGCTCGTCGAAGTCAATCTTATGAAACAATGACAGCAATCGCGTAAATTTTCCGTGCATGTCGCCGATTGCCAAAATTCGTCGGTAATTCATCGCCTCGCCCCCAATCTGTCCGGCGTGATAATTTCTGTTTAAGGGAGCTTATTTCCTGCATTACTTCAAAGTGTTTTCGCCGCCGGGAAAATTATTGTCCGCGTCAAAATCTTCGGGCATGCCTTTTGAAAAGATGACGGGCTTGGAAGAATTTTCCGCAACGAATTTTGCAACGCTGCCTTGCGTATCGTCCATGCCGCCGAAGCCGCGATTGCCCATGACAATTAAATCATAATCGCTTGAGGCGTTGACGATTTCTTGAGCCGGCTCGCCGACTTCCACACGGATTTTGGTTTCAATTTCGTTTGGCACGACTTGCCGAAGCTCGTTTAAAAATTCGTAAGCGGCGGTGTTGAGTTCGGAGGAGATATAGCCGCCCAAACTTACCTGCTCGAACGCGGAAATTTCTTTTTCAATCTCGACGCACATCATCAAAGTTATCCTCGCGCCCCAAGCTTGTGCAATGTTAATCGCCTGCAAGAGGGCTTTGAACGCTTGACCCGAACCGTCCGTCGGCACCAAAATATTTTTCACCAAGACTTCTTCCGAACTTTCAAGCGGCATTTGAATTCCCTGCAACGATTCTTCCTGCCGCGCTTTGATTAAATCGTTGCGTTTGGTGTGGAAGCGCAAGCTTAACAAAATTGCGACGATTGCGACGTAAATCATGAACGCGCCGATTTTCGAGCTTATCTGCGACAAAGTTGCGCCGCGTTGGATTATGTCTCTCGTCAGATGAAATTCCCAAGTGAGCGGGAAGATGTGCGAGGCTGTCACGACCCACGGCGACAAATGCGACAGAGGACTTGTCACGCCGCCGAGGATAAAGCCGCCCGGTATGAACAAAATCATTCGGCTGGAGGCAATGCCGGGATTCGACGCCGTCCACCCGATTAAAACACTCAACATGCCGAGCATTATCGCGAAGACAATTTGAATCAGCAAAAAATCTATGACGCGCCCGCTGAAAACCAAATCGCCCCAAATTCTCAAAATCGCCATGCCGAAAAAAAACGATACGACCATGCAAGCCGAGTACGGCAAAATTCTTCCGATTAAATCCCATGGCGTTCCGTCAATCAAAATTTTATCAAGCTGTTTTGTGAGGCGGAGGCGAGGCACCATTCCGATTGTGGCGAAGACAAAAAACATTGACCCGAAAAAAAATAAGAAGCCCAAAGTTTGCGTGTTCGAGGTCGAGCCGGCAGGATTGAATAAATTTCTGTCGTTGAGTGTCAAGCCGCCCGAAGCCGAAGAATTTTTTGCGTTGTTAATCGCAATCAATTCGTTCATGGCAACTTTAATATCGGCGGTCTGCGCGGTGTTTGTGTTGTCGTAAAAAATTCCGACGGGCGAGGATTCTCCGTTATAAAAATTTTTTTCAAGACCTTCGGGAAGATAAATCACGGCGTCAGCCTCGTCGCGATAAAAAAGTTCTTCGGGGTTGGTTGCCGCGTTGATAATCGCCTTAACGCGCATGTATTCCGACGAATCAATCTGCGTGACAAGTTCACGGCTGTATCGAGAGTTGTCGAGGTCGATAACGATAACGGGCGCGTCCTTCGAAAAATTTCCGGCAAGCAAGACGCTCAAGAACACGCCGATAATCATCGCGACCGTCAAACAAACTTTTTCATAAGGCATGCCCTTGCCGCTGAAAAGAAATTTTACTTCGTCTTTGAAAGAATTTACGAATCCCACTTTTATCAATTAGGAATTAGGAATTTCGTTTCCAATTTTCATTCCTCATTCCTAATTCCTCCTTCCTAATTAAATTCAACAGTCACGGTTTGTCCCGCCAAAATTTTTTCGGGCTCGTCGATATAAATTCTGACTTGGAACGCCGATAAATCTGCTTGTCCTTTTTCCCGTGATTGCCTCAAATCTGCAAAGCCCGGTGCCTGCGTGAGGAGCCGAATCGTTCCGCGAACTTCTTTATCGCCCGCAACCGTCTTGCAAATTATTTCGCCGCCCTCGCGCAAATTGACTGCCTGCTCTTCCGAAAGATAAATGTCGTAATAAATTCGCCGCGTCTCCAACAAAATCACGGGGACGTTCGGTGAAATCATTTCGCCTTGCTTTTGGAGGATTGATAAAATTTTTCCGTCTTCGGGCGCGTGCAATGTCAAGCGCGATTTTGCAACCTCAAGCTCTTTTAATTGAACTTCCAACATTTTTTTCTGTTGAGTGAGCGCGGCGATGTCGTGTTGAATATTTTCTGCAGAGGCGCGTTCCTGTTGAATCGTCGGCAAGTTGAGCGAATCGGTTGCGCCGTTATCAGCCACGCCCGCGAGCAATCGGTCAAGCAGTTGCTGTTGAGTGTCGACGTTCGCTTTTGCAACATTCAAAGTCATAATTGCGTCGTCTAGTTGAGCTTTGGCAATCGCGCCCGCCTTGAAGAGTTCCGTCTTGCGTTTGTAATCGAGTTCGGCATTTGAGAGGGTCGCTTGAGCAGAGGCAAGCGCGCCGCGTTGGCTGTCGATTTGTCGGAAAGATTGTTGCTCGTCGTTGGTGACTTTGAAAAGAGTCGTGCGCATGTTGCCCGAAGTCGAATTAATCTGCGCGTCAAGTTGAGCGATTTGCGCCTTGAGTTTTTCGATTGATAAATCTGTGTCGGTCGCGTCGAGTTCCATGACGACTTGCCCGGCTTTGACTTCCTGCCCCTCGCGAACAGCCTCGTTAATCAATCGCCCGCCAACCGAATCGAACGACAACTTTATTTGCTCCGCCGTGAGGATACCGTCTTTTTTTTGTGTGGCGAGGAAAACCGCGTCGTTGCCTCGATACATTAAAACCACGCCGCTGATAATCAGAAGGGCAATAAAAAAAATTCCTGCGCGAATTGCCTTGCGTCTCGGTGCCATAAAAATTCCTCCGTCAAAATTTTTGTTTATTGTATCAAATCGGCGGCGGGCAATGTAATATCCTCTTGCAAAAAATTTCTGCGTCGATTATAATTTCTTTGCAAAAAAAAATACCTCGCGAAAATTCCTTGCGAGGTTTGAAATTGCTTGAAGGCGGTTCAGCCCCTCATGTGTAATAAGAATTGTAATGCACGAATTTGAATGTTACCGGTTGTGCGAGCAGTCGCCGTGCCGGTCAGGGCTTAGGCGGCTGTTTTGCTGAGGAGGAGCAGAATCGCTCCGCTGAGCAATGTCACGCGGATGATGAATTTAATCACGCGCATAATCTCACCCCACTTTCCGGGGGCTTCGATTTATATTCAAACCGCCTTTGACACTTAAGCCTCAAGCATGACGATTATAAATCATGTGTCGCCTGAATTCAAGGCGGCTTCATTTTTTTTACAGGCTTGAAAAATTTTTCGGCGGCGATTATACTTGCGCGGGAGGTTTTGCAATTGGAAACGAAAAAATTATTTCGCGGCTTCTGGTCGCTGTTCAAAGGTTATTGGTCGAGTGAGGAAAAGTGGAAGGCGCGCGGGCTGATTTTCGTAGTCATTGCCATGAACTTCGCGATTGTATGGTTGCTCGTGCAAATCAATTCGTGGTACAACGAATTTTACAACGCGCTGCAAAATTACGAGGCGGAAAATTTCTGGCCGCTCATCGGGCAATTCAGCGCGCTGGCGTTCGTTCACATAATCATTGCGGTTTACGCGGTGTACTTGCGGCAAATGTTGCAGATAAAGTGGCGCACGTGGATGACGAAAAATTATCTTGCGGCGTGGCTGAACGGACAAACTTATTATAAATTGCAGGACGCGACGGACAACCCCGACCAGCGTATCTCGGAGGACATCGGGCAATTCGTCAACTTAACTTTGCAGCTGATAATCGGCTTCTTGCGACAGTTGACAACTTTGGCGGCGTTCGGCGTGGTGCTTTGGGAATTGTCCGGTTCAATCACAATCGCCGGGCTTGTAATCCCCGGTTACATGTTTTGGTTTTCGTTCGTCTATTCGGGACTCGGAACTTTTTTTGCGCACAAGGTCGGACGCAAATTAATCAGCTTGAATTTTGACCAACAAAAATATGAGGCGGACTTCCGTTTTTCAATGATGCGCGTCAGAGAAAATTCAGAGAGCATTGCGTTTTATCGCGGCGAGGCTTCCGAACTTGAGGGCTTCAATCTGAAATTTTCCAACGTCATAAAAAATTATTGGCAACTCATGAAGAAGACCAAGCACTTGAATTTTTACGTGAACGGCTACGCGCAGTTGGCAATAATCGTTCCGTTGCTCATGGCGGCTCCGCGATACTTCGCCAAAGAAATTCAACTGGGCGGGCTCATGCAAATTTCTTCGGCTTTCGGCAGAGTGCAGGACGCGTTGAGTTTCTTCGTCGATTCGTACGACACGCTGGCAAATCTCGCGGCGGTCATCAATCGTCTTGCCGGCTTCACCGAACACATGGAAGACGCACAAAAAATTCAGAGCAAAGTCTCGACGGCAACCGCGCCCGAATTAAAAATTTCCGCGCTGAATGTTTCACTGCCGACGGGTCGCGAACTCTTGAAAAAACTTTCGCTGCAACTGCAAAACACCAAAGCTTTGCTCGTGACGGGCGCGTCGGGTTGCGGCAAGTCGACACTGCTGCGAACGTTGGCGGGCATTTGGTCTTACGCGTCGGGAGAAATTTCTTTGCCTTCGGGAGCCCGCGTGATGTTCCTGCCGCAAAAACCTTATCTGCCGCTGGGGACACTTCGCCGCGCTTTAATCTATCCTGTCGCAGAAAAAGATTCGCCGCCCGACGACAAGCTCAAAGAAATTTTGCAGACGGTCGATTTGCCCGCGCTTGTCGACAAACTTGACACGACGGACGATTGGAGCAGAATTTTATCGTTGGGCGAACAACAGCGTTTGGCTTTCGCGAGGGTTTTGCTTTCCGCGCCCGATTACATTTTCCTCGACGAGGCAACCAGTGCATTGGACGAGCCGCGCGAAATTGAAATGTATAATCTTTTGCGCGAAGAACTTCCGAAAGTCACGGTCGTGAGCGTCGGGCACAGGTCAACGCTTTTCAAACTGCACGACGTTGAATTGAATTTGGACGGCACGGGAAATTACAATTTGAGAACAATCGGAGGATGATACCATGTGGAAAAAAATTTTACTGGTAATCGTGGTGATATTGGCAGTCATCGGCGCATTTACGATTTACGGCAGCTACAAAGTCGTTGACGAAGCCATAAAGGCTAAGGAGCCGCAACTTCGCCAATACGTGCAAATGGACGAAGCCGCGCAGAATAAATACATCGTCGACAACTACATGGAGGTGATGGACGGCGTAGACCTCGACAAGGACGGCAAGCCCGAAGAAAAAGCAGAGCTCGAACTTTTGAAGCAGGTGAACACCAATCCCGACGTTCGGCAGGCACTTATCGAAATGGGACGCTCGTTAATGGCGGCCGCCGTCTTGATGTCAGAAAACGTAACCAACGAACTAAGCGCGGACGATAAGGCGAAGTATCAACAGGAATTCGAACAATTGGGAACGCGCCTCGACAAGTACACGGAACTGCTTGAAGCTGCGGGCGTAAAAATAAAGGAGGATTAGTGGTCAGTGATAAGCTGACAGGTAAGCGTGTCGAAAAAATTCGGGTAGGAAATTTTCACGCAAGTCTCGTCGTCAATCGCAACACCTTCAGCCGCCGCTCCGAAAATCGCCAAAGACATTGCCATTCGATGATCGGCGCGGGTTTTGCATTCGGCGAAAAATTTTTCACGCCCGCCGCGAATTATCAAAGTGTCGTCCGTCGCTTGGAAAGTGTCGGGCGATATTTTATTGAACTCTTCGACAATCGCCGCGAGCCTGTCGGTTTCCTTGACGCGCAACTCGGCAACGTCACGGATAATCGTCGTGCCCTCGGCGAAGGCGGCGGCAACTGCAAGCGCGGGAATTTCATCAATCAGGCGCGGGATAATTTCTCCGCCAAATTCGACGCCGCGCAATTTCGACGAAACAACTTTCAAATCGACAGCACGTTCTCCGCCCGAAGTCCTCTCATTTAAAAGCTCAATCTTCGCGCCCATATTTTTCAGCACGTCGAGGATTCCGGTGCGCGTTTCGTTCACGCCGACATTTTCCAAGATAACCTCCGAGCCGTCGAGAATTGTCGCGAGGACAATCCAATAAGCTGCCGAAGAAATATCGCCGGGCACTGAAATTTTTTCGGGCGCGGTGAGTTTTTTTATCGGGAAAATTTTTATCGCATTGCCTGTTTTTTCAAGTCGTGCTCCGAACGCCGCCAACATTTTTTCCGTGTGGTCGCGTGAAGGCGCAGGCTCAATGACGGTCGTCGGTTCTTCGGCGAAGAGACCCGCCAAGAGTATCGCCGATTTGACTTGCGCGGAAGCTACCGGCATTTCGTAGGTTATGCCTCGAAAATTTTTTTCGGCAGGCAAAATTGTTATCGGTAAATTTTTGTTAGCGTTGCGCCCGAAGATTGACGCCCCCATTTTGGCAAGCGGCGTGATAACTCTTGCAATCGGTCGTCGCCTCAACGAATTGTCGCCCGTGAATGTCGTCAAAAATTTTTGCGGCGCAAGCAATCCCATTAACAATCGGAGCGTCGTGCCGGAGTTGCCCGCGTCCAAAATATTTTCCGGTTCGTGCAGTCCGTGAAGTCCGCAACCTTTGATTAAAAATTCTTCGCCCGACTGTTTGATTTCCGCGCCGAGTGCTTTCATGCAAGAGACGGTTGACAGACAATCCGCGCCCGCCAAAAAATTTGAAACCTCGACCGTCGCCTCGCCCAAGCTTGATAAAATTATACTGCGGTGCGAAATTGATTTGTCGCCGGGAATTTCAAACTCGCCGCGCAGTCCGTGATTCAGCGGCAAAATTTTTTTCATGAATAAGCCTCCCCATTATATAAAAGCAGATGTTAAAACTCGAAAAGATTTTGATAAATCAAAAATTTTCGCCGTCGAGATATTCCAAGTACTTCCGATATTTTTTCGCCATCAAATTTTTTACGTAAGCCTCCATATATTCAAAGTCAGGTGCGCCCGCCTCGTTCACAGGCAACATCAAGCGTTCACTCTTGAGCCGCGTGTCACTCCGCTTGTAATTGAAATTGTACTTCCCGCGAACTTTATCGGCAACCGTCGTTATGAACAAGCCGACAAATTCATTTAAAAAATTTGCGTAGCCGCAGGTTATGTCGCTCGTCGCAATAAAATCTTCGCGCTTGTAAACCGAATAGCCGATTGAGCCTTCGCCGTTTCTGATAAACGCAATGCAATTTCCTCGCTGAATAAAATTTTCGTCAGGCTTTACGAAAGTCAACACGCCGTTGTTTCGATTCGTCGCTCCCAAATATGAAATGCCGCCCGCCTCTTCTTCCAAGTGATTCAAACCTTTTGACTTGCCCGTTTCCAATTTGAACAACTCGCCGATAACGAACGCCCGCCAATTTTTTTCATTGAGCGGCTGAACTTGCGCGGCGTCCACAGCTTGCACGAAGTCGCGATAACGTTGCAAGATTTTTTCCTCGACGAAGCGAACGTAATTTTCCATGTAAGCATAATCGGGCGCGCCCGCGTCATTCACAGGCAGAAGAATTTTTTGCCGCCGCATTCGTGTTTCATTGAACTTGTAGCCGTAATTGTATTTGCTTTTCTGCTGAAGGATTGATGCTTTCAAAAAAAGATACACGAACTCGTTGCCGTCGAAATTTTTCAAACGGAAGCGTTTCACGTCGTCAGAAAAAATAGAGCGATAAGGATGATAAAAATTTTCCGCGACGCTGCCGTTATAATTGACGCCGAGAACATTTTCATCAGCCGAATCATTTTCATTGCCGATAAAAGCAGTCACGCCGTTATTTGAATCGCTTGCGCCGATAAACGGAGTGTTGCCCGCAATCATTTCAACTTTGGTTAAACGTTTGCCGGCTTTAATCTCGAAAACATCTTCGATAAAAAATTCTTTCCAACGTTTTGAAGTGAGCGGGGGCGGTTCAGTCAGCGGCGGAAGTTTTTTTTTGCGCGGGAAGAGGTATTCGCGCCCGTGAGCAATCATGTTGAATTCGAAGGTAAGATAATCGGCAACGGAGTTATCAATTTCGTTATCGGTCGGCAATTCGTCGTTGTAGTAATAGAAAGAGTGGAGCCACTCGTCGGCGGGCTCAATGGTCGTCTCAACCATGAACTTTGACGGCGCGTCTTTAATCTTTCCACGCCAACAATCGAGAAGATAAAATTTTTTGTCTTTGGCGCGTTCGGTTTCGACAAGCCCGACATGTTTCTTGACTTCGAAGCCGTCATCCTCGAAGTTGATAAACTTGACGATTTTATTTTTCGGATGAGGTTCGCCCGCCGTGAAGACCGCAATGCAAGGAACGGTTCCGATACGATAGAAAGTATTTTTGTTGAGGCTTATGACGCCTTCGAGGGTGTGGCTGCGGAGAATATCGCCCTTGATAATTTTGTCGTCACGAGTCTTGCCAATCATTGCGGAGACGGGAACGATAACGGCAACGCGCCCGCCTTGAATGATTGATTCGAGGAGATGAAGTACGAAACGCAATTCGGACAAGTGAGCGGTCGCAGAATTTTTCGCTTGAGAGTATGGCGGATTCATGAAACCTACAGTCAAGCCGCGCAGTTGAAGTTCGTCGGCTTTCTTTGCAAAAAAATCTTCGCAAGTCAAATTGCTTTTACCGTCGCCGCGAAGAATCATATTGGTCGTTGCGGTCGAGAACATATCGGGTCGCAATTCGATGCCGTAAAGCTGATTTTGCTTGATACTTTTTTTGCGGAAGTCGTCGGCGTCTTTGAGCATGTGATTCATTGCGGCGATAAGGAAGCCCGCCGTCCCACAGCACGGGTCGAAAACAATATCGTCTTGCTTGAGGTCGACAAGCTCGCAAAAAAGTTCGGCGATGTGTCTTGGCGTGAGGACGACACCCAAAGTTTGACCGTCGCCTCCGCTGTAGCTGATGAATTCGCCGTAAAATCTTCCGAGATAATCTTCCGCCGAATTGTTTACGACGGCGTCGAAAATATTTTTCTCAATGAACTCCGTAAAAAATTTGAGCGGTGTCTTGCCGAGATTTTTGTGGACGGCGTTAAGGGCGGGACTTGTCTTAATCAAACTGAATTGTTCGAGGACTTGGTCGCGTTTGACTTCGGGACGGACGTTCGCCCGTTTGAGGTGAGCCTCGACTCTTGAAAAAATTTTCATGCCGTCATTTTCGACGTTGTCGCCGGTGAGCTGATTGATGTTGAAACCGTGTTTGCGCTCCGCCAAAGCAAGAAGAATCGCCGAGACGACACGCGGCTTTTCCGTTTCGCCGAGTGCTCCGTAATTTCTAAGGTGTTCGTGCAAAGTTTCAGCCTGCCGAAGAATTTTTTTGAGTTCAATCTCCGCCTCCGACTCTTCGCCCAAAACCATGCGTCGATAGTAAGATTCGATGTTCTCCGCCGTAAAATTTTTGAAGGTGTCGACTTCGGGCAGCTCCGTGATATTTTTGTCGCCGTCGATGAAAATCGGCTTGAGGATGTGATGCTTGCTGTCGCCGACGTTTCCGAAGGCGAAAATTTTTTTGTAGCGTGTGGCGTCGAGGATTTTGAGCGCGTAGAAGAGTGCGCCGTTGATTGCGTAGTGGGTCGTGGCGTCGACGCTTTGAGAAATTTCTCCGCCGTCGCGCAGGACAAGTTTCAAGCGATCGGATTTATCTTCCATGACCAAAACAAAATCCTCAACAAGCGCGATGTGGTCGGGGTAGCCCGCCTTGCCCGTCTGATTTTTCGAGGCGGTCTTGAGTGCCGCGTCAAGTTCAACGTTGCGAGTGCTCTGCGTCTCTGAAAAAATTTCCACCGCCGCCAAACGATTTTGAATGTAATTTGTAAAATCGGCTTCGAGTCTCATAAGAAAACCTCCCCCGCCGATTGTAAAAAAATTTTTTCGACGCGTCAATTTTCTGTTATAATTTTCCAAAATATTTTGGGAGGTGTCCTCATGATAAAAAAATTTTTCGGCGTGTTGATTGCCGTGTTGCTTTTGAACATGTCAATCTGCGCGGCGGCGGAAGTGATTATCTTCCACACGAACGACATGCACTCGCGCATTCAAGACACAGACGAAAACGGCAAGAGTATCGGGCTGGCGGAAATGGCGGCGGCGGTTAAAACCGTCAAAGCAAAAAATCCCGCGACACTCTGGTTTGACGCCGGCGATACTTTTCACGGCATGCCGATGATAACAATCAGCAAGGGCGAAAGTCTTGTGCCGCTCCTCAACGCAGCGGGACTCGACGCAATGACTGCCGGCAATCACGATTTCAATTACGGCTCCGCGCAGTTGGAAAAGCTCGCCAAGCAACTCAAATTCCCTCTGCTCGATGCAAACGTCGTGCGCAAAAAAAACGGCAAGCTCCTTTTCAAGCCGTACAAAATTTTCAAGCTCAACGGAATTAAAATCGGCGTGTTCGGATTGTCGACGCCCGAAACCGCTTTCAAGACGAATCCCAAAAACGTCACGACGGTTGAGTTTTTGAATCCCGTCGAGGTGTCGAAGGAAATGATTAAACAGCTCCGCCCGAAATGCGACGTGTTGATTGCCGTCATGCACATGGGCGTTGACGCAAGCAGCGAATTCACCAGCGAACGCATTGCCCGCGAGACCGACGGCATAGATTTAATCGTCGACGGGCACAGCCACACCGTTTTGCCCGAAGGCATAAGAATTAAAGATACGCTGATTGTTCAAACGGGTTGCTACGAATACAGATTGGGCAAGGCGACGCTTGAGGTTGAGAATCACAAAATCATTTCAAAGAAAGCCGAACTCCTCGACGCCGAAGAAATCAAAGCGATTGCTCCGACGCCCGACAAAAAAATTTTAGAGGAACTTGCTCAAGCAAATGATAAAGCTCAAAAACTTTTGGATGTGGTCGTTGCTCAAAGTGATAAAGAACTTTCCAGCGAACGTTTGCTTGTCAGGCGCAACGAATCCGAACTCGGAAACCTCGCGGCGGATGCTTTTCGTTGGGCGGCGAAGTCTGATATTGCCATCATAAACGGCGGCGGTCTTCGCGCCAATTTGCCCAAAGGCGATGTCAGAAGGCGCGATACCATGGCTATCTTCCCGTTCGGAAATACTTTGCGCGTTGCCGAAATTAAAGGCTCGACGATTCGCGAAATGTTGGAGCATTCGGTTGAATATTATCCCGCGTCGTTCGGCGGCTTCCTCGACGTGAGCGGCATGACTTTCAGCTACGACCCCTCCAAGCCCGCCAAGCACCGCGTCAAAAAAATTTTTGTCGGAGGACAACCTCTCGACGAAAACAAAACTTACACGATTGCCCTCGCCGATTTCCAAACAGCGGGCGGCGACGATTACACGATGTTGACCGGCTTAAAGATTGTCGGCGAGCTGGGCACCTTCGATGAAATTCTTGCGGATTATCTGAATCAAGTCGGCATGAGCGGCATTGAAGTCGGAAGAATCACGCGCCTCAAGGAAGTTTCCGTTCCCGACAATAAATAATTTTTCAACACTGCAAAGCAAATGAATAGGGCAAGAGAAATTTTCTCCTGCCTGATTTTTTTCTTAAGCAAAAAATTTTTTGGAGGTAATGTCATGAGCGATAAAAAAATTTGTGAGATATGCCCGCATCATTGTCGGCTTGCGGTCGGCGAGGTCGGCAAGTGTCGTGCGCGAATCAACGACGGCGAAAAAATTACCGCGCTCAATTACGGCGCGATAACTTCCATTGCGCTCGACCCGATTGAAAAGAAGCCGCTCTACAGATTTTTTCCCGGCAGCAGGATTCTTTCCGTCGGCAGCTACGGTTGCAATTTGAATTGTCCCTTCTGCCAAAACTTTGAAATTTCTATGGCGGATTCAACTTTCCCGACGCGAAAAATTTTTCCCGCTCAACTTGCCGCGCTTGCCGAAGAACTTGTCGCGCAAAAAAATATCGGCGTCGCCTTCACCTACAACGAGCCGTTTATCAGCTATGAATTCGTTCGCGATACTTCCGAACTTTTAAAAAGTCGCGGCTTGAAATCTGTCCTCGTCACAAACGGAACCGTTGCGCCCGCCGCCTTGAAAAAAATTTTGCCGCTGATTGACGCAATGAATATCGACTTAAAAGGTTTCAGTCAAGAAATTTATTCGTTGCTCGGTGGAAATTTTGAGACCGTTCGCAAGACGATTGAGCTTGCCTCGCAGGTTTGTCACGTCGAAGTTACGACTTTGATTGTCCCGACGATGAACGATTCGATTGAGGACATGGACAGGGAGGCGGCGTGGCTCGCGAACATTTCAAAAGACGTGCCGCTCCATATCAGCCGATTCTTCCCGCGCTACAAAGTCACGAATCTTCCGCCGACACCCGTCAAAAAAATTTATGAGCTTGTCGAAGTCGCCAAACGTCATTTGAATTTTGTTTACGCGGGGAATTGTTAATCACTTGCCGAGAAAATCGCGGAGCTTGTCGCCGAGAAGATTGAACGTTGCGACCGTGATAAAAATTGCTGTGCCCGGCGCGAGGATTACCCAAGGCGCGGTTTGCAACATTGACCGCCCGTTATTCATCATTGCGCCCCATTCGGCAGTCGGAGGCATTGCGCCCAATCCGAGAAAAGATAAGCCCGCCAATTCCATTATGATTGTCCCGAGGTCGAGAGCCGCCGTCACGAAAATTGTTCCCGCGATGTTCGGCAAGACGTGTTTAAATAAAATCGTCGTCGAGCTTGAGCCCGCCATCTTCGCCGCGTCGAGGTAAGGCATTGAACGTATCGACAAGACCAAGCCGCGTGAAATTCTTGCGTACTTCGGCCAACCGATTATCGCCAAAGCCGCCGCCGCATTGAAAAGACCGCCGCCGAGTGCTCCCGCCGCCGCGATTGCGAAAACCATTTGCGGGAAGGCAAGGAACACGTCCGACAAGCGCATAAAAAAAATATCGAGCCGCCCGCCGTGAAAGCCGCATATCGCGCCGATTAAACTTCCGACGCTTGAAATGACCGCCAACAAAATCAGCGAGGCGCACAAAGTCGTTTGAGAGCCGACGATAACCCGTGACAAAACATCGCGTCCGTAGCGGTCGGTGCCGAGTAAGTTCGTCGCGTTCGGCGGAGTGAGTGCATTGGATAAATTTTGCGCATAAGGGTCGTGAGGCGTCAAGAATTGAGCGAAAACCGCAATAAAAATCAAAGCTCCTGCCGCCGCAAAATTAATGCGTAATGCGTAATGCGAAATGCGCAATTAAATTCCTCATTCCTCATTCCTAATTCCTAATTGATTTTCCGTGCGCGGGTCGAGCCAATGATAAAGCAAGTCCGCCGCAAGATTCACCAGCACATAAATTATCGCCATCCACACGACGTAAGCTTGAATCAGCGGATAATCGCGCATTAAAATTGCGTCGACTGCCATCTTGCCGACGCCGTCCCACATGAAAATCGTTTCGACAATCGCCGTGCCGCCGAGCAATGAACCTATCGACAGCGCAAGCAACGTGATGATTACAATCAGCGTCGAACGCAAAACACTTTTTGTCAAGATTGTAAGTTCGTCGACGCCGCGACTCCTCGCGCCCGTGACATACGGCTTATCCAATTCTTCCAAGACGACTGCGCGAATTTGCCTCGTGTACTTCGCGCCCATTGCGATTGTCAAAGTCAGCGCGGGCATGACGACGCTTTGACCGATTATCGG